>CAZXTO010000428.1:0-2993 GCA_964643675.1 uncultured Planctomycetales bacterium | reverse complement strand
CGCGCGCCGGCGGTGAAGCGGCGGCGGGGGGGGGCCTGGGCTTGCTGCGCTGGTGGGCGGCGGGCGAGCCCCGCGGGGCGGCCGTACGCTGGGAGCTGGGCGAGGACGGAAGGCTCTTCCGTCGCCCTCTTTAGGCGTCTCCCTGCTTGACGGATCCGAGGCCCCGCGACTAGACTGTTCGGCCTTTTGCCGGAACCGGCCCCGGTTTCGGAAGAGATCCAGAATCGTCATGCGACCCAAGACCTCGCACGGGACCCCGCAAACCCACGACTCCCAGTGGCACCTGGTCGACGCTGAAGGCCAAATCCTTGGCCGGCTGGCGCGCGACATCGCCATGGTCCTGATGGGCAAGCACCGTCCGACCTACTCGCCTCATTACCTGAGCGGTGACCACGTCGTCGTGGTCAACTGCGAGAAGGTGCGGGTCACCGGGCTGAAGGCCCAGAAGAAGACCTACGCGCGGGTCACCGGCTACCCCGGCGGCCGCGTGGTCGAGACCTACGCCGACCTGCTCGAGCGGCACCCGGACCGGATCCTGTTCAAGGCGGTCCAGCGGATGCTGCCGAAGACCGTGCTCGGTCGCAAGATGATCAAGAATTTGAAGATCTACGCCGGCGCCGAGCACCCGCACGACGCCCAGCAGCCGCAGCCCTTCGAGAAGCTGAACTAGCAGGATGGAAGAGACCAGCACCCAGACCGCTCCCGAGGCCGGCGCCCCCGTCGACCCGGAACTCGTCGAGGAGATCGTCGAGGAGGAGCCGGAGGTCGATCCGACCGGCCGCGTCGTCGAGCCCGGTCCCAAGGAGTACCACTGGGGCACCGGCCGCCGCAAGGCCGCCCGCGCCCGCGTGCGACTCCGCCCCGGCAGCGGCGACTTCGTCGTCAACGGCAAGCCGATGAAGGAGTACTTCCCGCGCCAGCTCGACCAGAACGCGGCCTCGGGCCCGCTGGTGAGCGTCGGGGTCGAGGGCAAGCTCGACGTCTTCGTCAACGCCGAGGGCGGCGGCAACACCGGCCAGGCCGGCGCCGTGCGCCTGGGCATCGGCCGCGCCCTGCTCAAGCTGTACCCGGACTCCTACCAGCGCCTCCGGGAGGCCGGTCACCTGACCCGCGACCCGCGGATGGTGGAGCGCAAGAAGTACGGCCTGCGCGGCGCTCGCCGGGCCTTCCAGTGGGTCAAGCGCTGATCGCGCGACGACCCGACCGGGACCGTCTGCCTCGCGGCAGGCGGTCCTTCTCTTTTGCCCCGGCGCGCGCGCTGGGGCGGTCGCTGCGGACGGCTTTTCCGCACGGGAGCGGCGCGCAGCGCTGTTAAGCTTCCCTTCCCGCTTCGGAAGCGGGCCAAAAGGAGACCCCCATGGCAGGACATTCGCATTGGGCGAACATCCAGCGCACGAAGTCCAAGATGGACGCGAAGCGCGGCAAGATCTTCAGCAAGTGGGCCAAGCTGATCATGAACGCGGCCCGCACCGGCGGCGCCGATCCCGACATGAACCTGCCGCTGCGCTATGCCATCGAGCGCGCCCGGGCCGACAACATGCCCAAGGACTCGATCGAGCGCGCGGTCAAGAAGGGCGCCGGCGAGCTCGACGGGGTCCACTTCGAGGAGGTCACCTACGAGGCCTACGGACCCGGCGGGGTGGCGATCATCATCGAGGCCCTGACCGACAACCGGAACCGGACCGCCCCCGATCTGCGCCACATCCTCGACCGCCGCGGCGGCTCGCTGGGGAGCTCGGGCTCGGTGCTGTGGATGTTCGAGCGCAAGGCCGCCTTCGCGGTCAAGCGCACCGGCCCGGCCGCCGATGAAGACGAGTTCATGATGTTCGCCCTGGAGCTCGGCGCCGAGGACGTCACCACCGAGGAGGAGGAGATCCTCGGCGTGACGGCCGAGATGGGGCTGTTCATGGAGATCAAGACCGCCCTCGAGCAGGGCGGCTACGAGCTCGCCGACGCCGCGATCCGCTACATTCCGAAGAACACCGTCGAGGTGGACGCCGGAATGGGGCAGAAGATCCTGGACCTGATGGACGCGCTCGAGGACAACGACGACGTCCAGGGCGTGCACAACAACGCCGACTTCCTCGACAACTGAGTAGCGAGAAGCCCTTCATGCCCACCCGCCCGCTGACCATCCTCTCCGCCGATCCGGCGGTCGTCGAAGCCTGCCAGGAAGCCGCCCGCCTCGCCGGCGAGGCCATCTCCAGCGTGACGGTCTATAACGACCTCCCCGCGCTCGAGGCCGCCATCGACCAGATCGAGGGCCAGGTGGTGGTCGACCCGGATCTGCTGGCTCCGCGCAGCGCCCACGAGTGGACCCTGGACTTCCTGCGGCGGGCCAAGACCCTGATCTGGATGCTCACCGACGGCGACCTGCTCGACGCCGACGGCCTGGCCCGCTTCGTCGGCGCTCAGGGGGCGCTGGCCAAGCCGGTCGACGCCTCCAACCTGGCCGACCGCCTGGCCTCGCCCTTCGGCGCCGCCCGGCCCCTGCGCCCGGACCCGATCTCGCCCGATGACAGCGCCCTCGGCAGCAGCCTCGGCGCGATCCTGAAGGGCCGCGAGGCCAGCCAGCGCGACCTCTTCGTGCAGACCATCACCGAGCAGGAGTCCGGCCTCTACACCCTGTCCTACTGGGAGCACCGCCTCGACGAGGAGTTCAAGCGCTCGACCCGCTTCCGCTTCCCGCTCGGCCTGGCCGGCTTCGCCTTCGACGGCGAGGTCGACGACAAGGTGCTGCTCGACATCTCCGGAGTGATCCTGCTCGACACCCGCGACGTCGACATCGTGACCCAGTTCGACCCGCGCACCTTCGTCGCGCTGCTGCCCCACACCGGCCCGGCCGGCGCCCGCCTGTTCGCCGAGCGGGTCGGCGTGGCGCTGACCCAGCGCGGCCTCAGCGACCTGCTGGGCGAGGCGGTCGAGTGGCGCTGGGCCACCGCGGTGTGCCCGAACTCCGAGGCGCCCACCCCGCGCGAGTTCCTGGCCTCGGT
>CAZXTO010000427.1:0-2998 GCA_964643675.1 uncultured Planctomycetales bacterium | reverse complement strand
CGCGATGAGGCGCCGCCGCTGGTTGCGCGGCCTGCTGCTGTTCCTGTCCCTGGCGGCGCTGCTCGGCCTGGCCGGTTCGGCGCTGATGTTCTCGCGCTGGAGCGAGACCAGCGAGCTGAGCGCCGCCGAGGCGGAGCAGGCCTTCACCCGCGCCCGCCTCGGCGCCGGCGACCCGCGGCCCTACCTCCGCATCGAGGCCGACGGCCGGGTGCGGGTCGACCGCGGCCTGGAGCGGCCGCAGCCCGCCCCGCTCGCGGCCCTGGTGGTGCTGGCCTGGGAGCCCGCCGGCGGCGGCCTGCTGCGGCTCGAGCTGCCGTGGTGGTTCGTGCGGGTGAAGCTGACCCGCAGCCTCAACCTGGGCACCCTGACCACCCTCCTGGCCGGTGATTGGGGCAGTTTGGACCTGCGGGTGACGGAATCCGATCTGGAGCACCGCGGGCCGGGCCTGGTCTTGGATCACCGCCTGGGAGATGGTCGCCGCTTGATGCTCTGGACCGTGGCCGGGCCGCGGTAGATTGGTCCGCCCCATTCGCGGCCTGATCCCATGAAGCGAGCTCCCCGCATCCTCCTCTCCGCGCTGTCCGTCGCCGCTCTCTGCGCCTGCGGCGGCCCCGGCCATCTCTCCGCCGACCCGGCCGCGGACGCCGAGCCGCAGTGGGTCTCGCTCTTCAACGGCGAGGACCTCAGCGGCTGGACGCCGAAGATCACCGGCTACGCCCTCGGCGAGGACCCGCTGCAGACCTTCCGGGTCGAGGATGGCCTGCTGAAGGTGCGCTACGACCGCTACGACGAGTTCGGCGGCCGCTTCGCCCACCTGTTCCACGACCGGCGCTGGTCCCACTACCGCATGCGGGTGGAGTACCGCTTCCTCGGCGAGCAGACGCCGGGCGGCCCCGGCTGGGCCTTCCGCAACAGCGGCGTCATGGTGCACGGCCAGCCGGCCGAGACCATGCTGGTGGACCAGGACTTCCCGGCCTCGATCGAGATCCAGCTGCTCGGCGGCGACGGCAGCAACCCGCGCCCGACCGCCAACCTGTGCACGCCCGGCACCAACGTGGTCATGGACGGCGAGTTGGTGACGCGCCACTGCACCAACTCGAGCTCGGCGACCTTCCACGGCGACCAGTGGGTGACGGTGGAGTTCGAGGTCCGCGGCAGCGAGCTCATCCGCCACTTCGTCGACGGCGAGGTGGTTCTCGAATACACCCACCCGCAGCTCGACCCGAACGACGCCGAGGTGAAGCAGTGGATCCGCGACGGCAGCCTCCTGCTCGAGGGCGGCTCGATCTCGCTGCAGGGCGAGAGCCACCCGATGGACTTCCGGCGGATCGAGATCCTGCCGCTGCGATGAGCACCGCGGCCTCGCTGCTCGAGGGCCGCGTGGTGCGGCTGGAACCGCTCGAGGAGCGCCACTTCGACGGCCTGGTCGCGGTCGGCCTGGACCCGGAGCTGTGGCGCTGGACCCCGCAGCTCGTGCGCGACCGGGCCGACATGGAGGCCTACCTGCGCGAGGCCCTGACCGGCCGCGAGCGCGGCGACATGCTGCCCTTCGCGATCCTCGCCCTCGACAGCGGCCGCGTCGCCGGCTGCACCCGCTACGGCAACATCGACCGCGCCAACCGCCGGCTCGAGATCGGCTGGACCTGGCTCGGGCGCGACTGGTGGCAGACCGCGGTCAACACCGAGACCAAGCTGCTGCTGCTGCGGCAGGCCTTCGAGGGCATGGGCTGCCAGCGGGTCGAGTTCAAGACCGACCGCCTCAACCAGCGCTCCCGCGACGCCATCCAGCGGCTCGGCGCCAAGGAGGAGGGCATCCTGCGCAAGCACATCGTGTGCCACGACGGCCGCAACCGCGACACGGTGTACTCCAGCATCACCGACGACGAGTGGCCGGCGGTCGAGCGGCGACTGCTGGAGCGACTGCGGCGAGGCTGAGGCATGGCCAAGAAGAGCTGGCGCGAGAAGCTCGCCGACGACAAGGACTTCCCCAAGGTGGTCCCGATCTCGGAGGGCATGGCGCGGCAGTGGGGCGCGGGCACGATCGTGATCCCGCAGCCGCGCGAGGTCGACGCGATCATGCGCCGGGTGCCGAAGGGTCGTCTGATCACGATCAACCAGATCCGCGAGATCGTGGCCGCGCGCCACGGCGCCACCATCGGCTGCCCGATCGTGGTCGGCATCCTCGCGCGCACCGCCGCCGGCGCGGCCGAGGAGGACGCCGCCGAGGGCCGCGCGCGCATCACGCCCTATTGGCGCACGCTGAAGCGCGACGGCGAGCTGAACCCGAAGTACCCCGGCGGGGTGGAGGGGCAGCGGGCGCGGCTCGAGGCCGAGGGGCACGAGGTGGTGCAGCGCGGCAAGCGCAGCTTCGTGGCCGGCTTCGAGCGGCGCTTGGTGCAGGCCGAGCGGCTGGTCTGAGCGCGGCCTCAGCCCTCGCCGTCGAGCGCCTTCAGCATCCGCTTCAGGGCCACCTGCCGGTAGGCGTCGACCAGGATCGGCTCGATCTCCTCCCACGCCACCTGCTCGACCAGCACGCCGACCCAGCCCTGGCCGCCGGTGTAGGGCGGGTAGAAGTAGCCCTCGCGTTCGAGCAGCGCGTCCTGCTGCTCCGGCCGCTGCTTGATGTTCAGCGCCGGCTGCTCGTTCTCGTCGCCGAAGATGGCGTAGATCTTCTTGCCGGCGCGGAAGGTCGGGTGGCCCCAGGTCTCGAGCTCGACCGCCTCCGGCAGCCGCGCCATCAGCGCGCGCAGCCGATCCAGGCAGGGGTGGTCCGGGAAGCGGCAATTGCTCATGCCGCGATGCTAGCGCCGCAGCGGGGGCGGGCCACGGGCCGGGCGGCGCCGGTTGCCCGCTGGCTCAGGGGAGGCGAAGATGCGCGGATGAGCCGGACCGCCGGAACGGAGCACAAGCTGTTCTGCCCCGCCTACAGCTTCCCCGAGGCCGATTGCCTGTGCGGGGCCGCCGCCGCCGCCCAGGCGGCCGCGGCCGAGGCCCGGCG
>CAZXTO010000426.1:0-3002 GCA_964643675.1 uncultured Planctomycetales bacterium | reverse complement strand
GGCGGGCGGCGGGGCCAGCTCGGCGGCGAGCCGCGCGGCGCAGGTCGGCAGATCGCGCTTGCCGCCGAGGCGCTCGGCGCTCCCGTAGCGACGAGCCCAGGCCTGCCGGGCCTGCTCGGCCGGGTCCGCGTCGCGAGACTTCCAGTAGCGCTGGAGGAAGAAGGCCACCAGGGCGGCGGTGGCGGCGCCGACCTCGCTCCCGCCGCCGCGCTGGAGGGCCGCCGGGGCAGCGCACTCGCAGGCGAGGCGCAAGCTCGCCAGCGAGCCGAAGGCCGCGGCCACCGCGGCAGAGGCTTCCTCCCCCACCTCGGGGATGCCGAGCGCGTACAGGAAGCGGGCCAGCGCCGGTTGGGAGGCCGCCGCCACCTGTTGGCGGAGCTCGGCGGCGGACTTCTCGCCCCAGCCCTCGAGCTGCTCGATGGCCTCGTAATCGAGCCGGAACACGTCCTCCACCCGCTCCAGGACGCCGGCCTCCGCGAATTGCTCGACGGCCCGCTCCCCCAGGCCCTCGATCCGCAGCGCCTTGCGCGAGGCCAGGTGCAGGGCCCGGCGCCGCATCTGGGCCGGGCAGTCGAGGTTCATGCAGTAGCGGTGTTCCCCGCGGGTCAAGGCCTCGGTGCCGCATTCGGGGCAGGACCCAGGCCAGGTGAAGACCCGCTCCTCGCCGTTCCGGCGTTCGGTCACCGGCTGGAGGATCTGCGGGATGACGTCGCCGGCGCGGCGCACGACCACCCAATCGCCGAGGCGGATGTCGCGCTCCCGGATGTAGCTGGCGTTGTGCAGGGTGGCGTGCTGCACCGTGGTGCCGCCGAGCTGCACCGGCGCCAGCCGGGCTCGCGGAGTGAGGCGGCCGGTGCGGCCGACCTGGATCTCGATCTCCTCGAGCCGGGTGATCTCCTCTCGGGGCGCGAACTTGTAGGCGCAGGCCCAACGCGGCGTGCGGGCTCGCGAGCCGAGCCGCTCCCGGAGGTCCTTGCGGTCCACCTTGACCACCACCCCGTCCATCTCGAAGTCGAGCTGGTCGCGACGAGCCTCGAGCTGGTCGTGGAAGTCCTTCATGCCGGCCGGATCGGTCACCTCCGCCCGCAGCTCGCTGACCGGGAAGCCCCAGGCCTCCACCGCGGCCATCGCCTCGGTATGGGTCGCAAAATCGGGGCCGCCCTCGCAGCGCACCAGCTCCCAGGCCATCAGCCGCAGACCTCGCTGCCGGACCACGGCCGGGTCGAGGCGCTTCAGGGTTCCGGCGGCGGCGTTGCGCGGATTGGCGAAGGGCGCCTCCCCGGCCTCGACCAAGGCCTGGTTGAGGCGCTCGAAGACCGGCAGCGGCTGCATCACCTCGCCGCGCACCTCGAGCAGCGCCGGCGCCTCGCCGCGCAGCCGCAGAGGCACCCCCCCGACCGCCCGGAGGTTGGAGCTGAGGTCCTCACCGGTGGCGCCGTCTCCGCGGGAGACCCCGCGCACGAACAAGCCGTCCTGGTAGATCAGGGAGGCGGACACCCCGTCCCACTTCGGCTCGCAGACATAGCTCCAGCCGTCGCCTTCGCCCTCGCCCTCGCCCTCGAGGCCGCGTCGCACGCGCTGGTGGAATTCCGCGACCTCTTCGTCGCCGAACAGGCTCTGGATCGAGACCATCGGCACCGCGTGGTCGACGCGGGCGAACTTGCTGCCTTCGGGCAGAGGCGCGCCGACCCGCTGGCTCGGGGAGTCAGGCTGGAGCCAATCCGGGTGCGCCTGCTCGAGCTCGACCAGCTCCCGGAACAGGCGGTCGTACTCGGCGTCGGAGACGGTCGGCCGCGCCAACACGTAGTAAGCGTGGTCGTGCTCCGCGAGCTGGCGGATCAGCCGTTCGTAGCGCTGCCTCGCGTCCTTCACTCGATCCCGGCCTGACGCCGCAGCTCGCTCAGGCTCCGCTCGATCCGCTCCCCCGAACCCGGCGAGAAGATCACCACCAGATCGGGCGCGGCCAGCTCGTGGAGGCGACGCAGGGTGGCCTCGGGGATGCGCGGCAATTCGCCGCCGGTGGGGCTGTAGTAGCCGACCCGGACCACCCGCCGCATGCCCTGGACCCGGCCCTGGGCCAGGCCGCCCTCGATCGGGTCCTGGTCGAGCGCCGCGTCGCTGAACTCGAGGCGGCAGCCGAGGAACACCCGGCCGTCATCGGCCTTCAAGGTGCAGCCGGCGATCGGTCCGCGCAGGACACGGGAGGTGGCGGCCGCCTGTTCGGCCACGGCGACGAGGTTGCGGTCGTCCATCGGACGGAAGGATACCTCCGTCGCCCGGATCAGGCAGAGCGCCGGCGCCGGCTCCGGCGCTTGCGCCGGCCGGGGCTGCGCATGTCCTGGAGCGCCTCGTCCAGCTCGAGCGGACGGTCGGTGCCAATCCACACAGTGCCGCCGCCGCTGAGGTTCACCGTCAGCCCAGGACCTTCGCCGCCCTGCCAGACCGTGACCCCCGGCGCCCGCCGCATGCCGAGGCTGGAGCGCCCCCACGGGTAGGTCATGTGGACGTGCCAATCCTGGAGTTCGGCGCGCGGGTAGAGGTGCGGGCGGAACGGCGACAGCCGCACCACCAGACCGTCCTGCCGGACCTCGGTGGTGAGGGAGCACAGCCGTACCCAGAGGGCGGTCAGGGCCAGCGCCACCGCCGCCCACAGGCCGACCAGCAGGGAGAAGGGCTCGAGCACCGCCGCGGCGACCAAAGTCAGGACGACCAAGCCCCAGACGAATTGCTGCAGGCGCCGCGACGCCTCCCGCTTCTCGCGGAACAGCGGCGCTTCGGCGGGACTCTCCTGGCTCATGTCCGCGGATTCTAGTGCGCGGCGGCGCCGGTTTCTCCCCCCCTCCTCTCAAGACTCCGCCTGGCCGTTGGTGGCCGCCTTGTAGCCGGCGAAGGGCACCCGGTTGGTCAGCCGGCGGATCCCGGTGACGGGGTCCTCCCGCTCCTCGCTGGCGCAGCTCACCCAGGCCAACAGGTCCTCCAGGTCGGAGGGTTCGACCTGCAGC
>CAZXTO010000425.1:0-3009 GCA_964643675.1 uncultured Planctomycetales bacterium | reverse complement strand
CTCGCGGTCGGCGCGGGCGTCGGCCGGCAGGGCGTCCAGCAGCTGCCGGGCGCGCTGGCTGGCGCCGATGAACAACAGCTCGTCGGCCGAGCGTCGCACCAAGGCGGCGGGGTCGGCGTCGAGCACCTTCTGCAGGCTGGTGAGGGCGGCGCGGTGATCGCCCTGGTCGAGCTGGCGTTCGGCGTCGCGCAGGAGCTCCTCGAGCTCGCGCGACTCGAGGATGGTGACTCCGCCCGGCACCGTCGCCGGATCCTGCGCGGCGACGGCGACCGCGGCCGGCGCCACGGGCGGCGTGGCGACGGGCGGCGCGAGCAGGGCGGCGAGCAGCAGGGCGGGGATCACGACAGGTTGCTCCTCTTGCGTAGCAGCCACTCGGCGGCGGCGAGCAGCAGGAACAGGCTCAGGGCGGTGCCGCCGTCGAGCGGCAGGTCGCGCGAGGCCAGGGTCCTGACCAGCTTGTCACGACCGTCCAATTCTCGCAGCAGCTCGTCGGCGCGGTCGAGATCGACCAGCAGGCCGCCGGTCTGGCCGGTCAGGCGCTCGAGCGCCTCCCGGTCCTGGGCGGTGGCGCGCATCTCGGCCGAAGGCAGCAGCACGTTCAAGCGGGCGCTGGCGAGCACCTCGCCCTCGCGGCTGCCGTCGTCGGTCAGCAGCAGGCCGAGGGCGCCGGGAGTGGAGGGGCGCAGCACGCCGCGGTAGCGGCCGGGGGAGCCGGGCAGCGGTGCGAGCTGCAGCACGCCCTCCGGTTCGAGCACGATCTCGAGGCCCTGCTCGCGCAGATCGGGCTGGTAGGACTCGTCGAGCAAGCGGGCCTCGACCGTGACCGTCTCGCCGAGGTCGATGCGGGTGCGGTCGAGGTCGAGGCGCACCCGCCCCTGTTCGCCGCGCAGGCGACCGGAGGCCAGGTGGCGGATCACCGCGCGCCAGAAGCGCTGCGGCATGCGCTCGCCTTCGGGGTCACGCCAGCGCCAGGTCTCGTCGGTGCCGACCCAGCCCACCCGGCCCTCGGGCACGTAGGCGCCGGCGGCGATGACCATCGGGCCGTGGCGGTTGGCGGCGCTCGGGTGCACCAGCCAGGCCTGCGCGCCCGGCTTCAGGCTCTCGACCGGGCGGTACCAGAGCAGCGGCGTGGCCTGCTGCCAAGCGCTCGCGTTGCGATCCGGTTCGGGGTGCAGCCGGACCACCGGGTGCGGCAGCTCGAGGTCGGCCGGCAGCGGCCGGAAGGCCTGGCCGTCGGTGGCCAGCTCGCGGCCGATCGCCACCGGCAGCAGCGGCTCCAAGGGAGAGCCGAGGTAGGCCGAGGGGTTGTGGCGCGGGCCCGCCAGCATCAGCAGGCCGCCGCCGCGCTCGACGAATTCCGCCACCGCGTCGAGGAAGCGCGAGCCGTCCAGCGGGTCGCGACCGATCGCGGCCGGGTCGACGTCGCCGAGGATGACCACGTCGAAGTCCTCGAGCAGCTCCTCGACGCTGGTCGGGACCCGACGCAGCCGCAGGCTGGGGTCGCTCGACTCCTGCGGGAAGTCGCGGCTGGCGTCGGCCAGCCACACCCGCACCTCGATGTCCCGGGTCGACTCGTCGGCCCGCAGCAGGCGGTCCTTCAGGAAGCGGTACTCGTAGCGCGGCCGCCCGTCGACGTAGAGGGCGCGGATCCGCACCTCCTTGACCTCGACCACCAGCTCGAGCTGGTTGTTGTCGAGGGCGTGCTCGCCGGGCAGGCTCTCGACCACCGCTCGAAGGCTGTGGAGGCCGGGCTCGCGCAGGACCGCGACCAGCGGGAACTGGACCCCGGCCTCGCCGGCCAGCTCGACCTCGCGGCTGTCGAGCAAGGTGCCGTCGGCCTCCTCCAGGCGCACCGAGGCCCGCTCCGGCAGGCCTTCGCCGGTGGCGCGCAGTCGCAGCGAGAACAGGGCCTCGTCGCCGGCGAGCACGACGTCGGGGGCCTGGACCCGCTCCAGCGAGAGGTCGGGCGCCGGCCGCGGATCGCCGAGGGCGATCGCGTGTACCCGCACCCCGTCGGCGGCCAGGCGCTGGCCCGCCAGCTCCAGCTCGGCGCCGAGGTTGGAGCGGCCGTCGCTGACGAGCACCACGTCGGGGGCGCGGCGGCCTCGGAATTCCGCCAGCAGCTCGATCAGGGCGCTGCCGATCGCGGTGCCGCGGCCCTCGGCGGCCAGGTCGGAGCCGTCGGCGGCGGCCGGCGCCAGGCGCTCGGCGAAGCGCCAGGAGCTCAGCTGGTAGCGCTCGGCCAGGGTGCGCGGCCACTCGCCCTGCAGCAGCTGCCGCAGCAGCTCGATCCGCTGAGGCTCGCTGCTGGTGGCCAAGCCGGCGCGCTGCAGCCGCTCGAGGGTCGCCGGCGCCAGCGCGTCGCGCCGCTGCAGCGAGGCCGAGTCGTCGAGCAGCAGGGCCAGCGGGGCCGGCTCCTCGGCCACGGTGCTCTGACGCAGGAAGGGGCCGAGGGCGAGCGCGATCGCCAGCCCCAGCAGCAGCGCCCGCAGCGCGCCGAGCAGCGGGCGCGGGCCGCGCTTGGGGCGGCGGTAGGCCCACACCGCCAGCAGGATCACCGCCGGCGCCAGCACGATGCCCACCACCCAGGTGGGAGGCAAGTGCTCGAACATCAGGCGGGTGCTCTCGACGGCCTGGCTCATCCGCGCCTCCGGTCGAGGAAGGCCGCCAGCAGGGTCTCGCTGACCAGGAACAGCGCCATGATGGCGTAGAGCAGGCCGGACAGGTCGCGCGGGTCGGCCTCGGCGGCGTCGGCCTCGGGCGCCTCGGCCCCGCCGAGCTCGCCGACGCGGGCGCTGGGCGGCAGCGCGGCCTGGAGCTGGCTCGGGTCGAGGGCGGCCAGGTCGCTCTCGGCGGCGGCCGGGACCACGGCCAGGCGGTCGCGGTGGTCGAGCTCGGCGCCGGTGTCGTCGAGCAGCAGGGCGTCGACGATCCAGACGCCGGGGACCAGGACCGGGGCCTGGAGCGGCTGCAGCGCGCGGCCGCCGCCGAGCAGGCGGGCCGGCTCCT
>CAZXTO010000424.1:0-3012 GCA_964643675.1 uncultured Planctomycetales bacterium | reverse complement strand
CTTGCTCAGTGGGCCACCTGCGAGCACTTCGCGGGCGAGCGGGCGGAGGAGCCGGCGCGCAACCAGCTGCAGGAGGCCGCCCGGATCTGCCGCGGCGCGGCGCGGCCGCTGGCCGAGGCATCGGCCGCGGACTACGACGCCCTGATCCTGCCCGGCGGCAGCGGCGCCGCGCGCAACCTCTGCACCTTCGCCGAGCAGGGCGCCGGCGGGAGCGTGCTGCCGGAACTGGCGGCCTTGCTGCGCGGCTTCCACGCCGCCCGCAGGCCGATCGGCGCGATCTGCATCGCCCCGGCGATCCTCGCCCTGGCCCTCGGCCAGCACCGTCCGCGGCTCACCCTCGGCCCGGCGGGGGAGGGGCCCGCCCTGGAGGCCGCCGCCGCTGGCGCCGAGATGGTCTCCTGCGCGGTCGACCAGATCGTGGTCGATCCGGAGCAGCGCATCGTCTCCACCCCGGCCTACATCCTCGGCCCGGGCATCGCCGAGGTGGACGCCGGCATCGGCAAGCTGGTCGAGCAGGTCTTGGCTTGGTGTGAAGGCGGCGAATCGCCTCGGCACGGCTAACCTATCTGGATGACCGCGAGCACCGGCACCCGCACCGGCCAGACCGTCTTCAACGGCCAGGCTGCCAGCCCCGGGGTGGCCTGCGGACCGGCCTACCTCAGCTTCGGCAAGCTGGAGGACATCGGTCCCGGGCACCTGCGCGACGACGAGGTCGAGGCGGAGCTCGGCCGCCTGGACTCGGTGGCGCGGGCCGCGCGCGTGTCCCTGGTGCGTCAGCGCGAGGCGCTCAGCGATCAGTTCACGCCCGAGCAGCGGCAGGTCTTCGACACCCACCTGAAGATGCTCGAGGACCCGGTGATCGAGGCCGACGTGCGCGAGCGCATCACCAAGGAGCAGCTCCGCCTGGAGGACGCCGTCAAGAGCGTCTACCACGTCTACGAGCGCCTGTTCAAGGTCGTGCAGTCCGAGAACCTGCGCAACAAGATGAGCGACATGCGGGACGTCGCGCTGCGCTACCTGCGTCACTGCGACCGCAGCGAGGAGGCCGACGCACCGAGCGCGGCCGAGCGCCGCGGCAGCGTGCTGGTGGTGCGCGAGCTGAGCTTGAGCGACCTCACCGAGGCGCTCGAGAACGGGGTCGGCGCGATCGTGGCCGAGGGCGGCTCGCTCGGCAGTCACGGCGCGATCCTGACCCACGCCGCCGGCATCCCCGCCGTGATCGGCGTCGAAGGGCTGCGCGATCAGCTCGAGGGCGGCGCCTCGCTGTTGGTCGACGGCCACGCCGGTCAGGTCGTGCTGGAGCCCTCCGAGGAGGCGGTCAGCGCGGCCATGAACCGCGCCGTCGAGGAGGACACCCCGCGCCTCGAGATGCCGACCCTGGCCGACGGCACCTGCATCCAACTCTCCTCGGCCGTCGCCAGCGTGCGCGAGGCGCGCACTGCGGTGCGGATCGGGATCGAGGAGGTCGGCCTTTACCGCACCGAGCTGCCGGTGATCCAGCGCCAGGGATCCCCGAAGGAGGCGCCGTTGGTCAACCTCTACCGCCAGGTGGTGAACAACGCCGCCGGAGTGGTGTTCCGGCTGCCCGACATGGACAGCTCGGTCGACCTGCCTCAGATCTTCCCCGAGCACGAGGCCAACCCCGCGCTCGGCATGCGCGGCTGCCGGCTGCTGTTCGCCCGGCCCGAGTTCATGCGCACCCAGCTCTGCGCCATGCTGCGCGGCAGCGAAGGGCGCCAGGTCTCGGTCGCCGCGCCCTTCATCACCGGCCCCGGCGACCTGCGGCGCCTGCGCGAGGTCATCGACGGCGTGCGCGAGGAGCTGCGCCTGGCCGGCGTCGACGTCTCCCACCCGGTGCGCCTCGGCGCCGTGATCGAGACCCCGGCCGCCGCCCTGCTCGGGCGCGAGATCCTGCGCGAGGCCGACTTCGCCCTGATCGGGCTCGACGCCCTCGGCCAGTACCTGATGGCGGCCGACCGCGGCCACCCCAGCGTCGAGGTCACCGCTGGCCTCCAGGGCATGCCGCCGGTGCTGCTGCGGGCGGTGCGCAAGCTCGCCGCCGTGGCCGAGGCCCTCGACACGCCGATCTCCGCCTACGGCAGCATGCTGATGCGGGAGGAGGTGCTCGAGCTCCTGACCGGCGCCGGCATGCGCAGCCTGGTGTTGGCGCCGGCCTCCCTGGCCGACGCTGCCCAGCGCCTGGACGGCATCGACCTGGAGCAGTGCGAGGTGGCGGCCGATCGCCTCTGCCACGCCGCCGGTTGAGCGCCGCGGCGGCTCGGGCTCCGTCGCCGGCCTGCCGGGCGCTACACGAAGACCGCGCCCTTGCCCTGGACCTGGGCGCGCAGCACGTCGCCGGACTCGCCCCACAGGCGCTGCACCCGCTGCTTGAGGCGCTGCTCGAGCCCCTGCAGCTGCCCGCGCCGGGTCAGGACCAGGAGCGCCGAGCCGGCCCCGCTCAGGGTGGTGGCGATGGCCCCGGCGCGGTCGGCGAAGTCCATCATCGACCGGGCGCCGGTGAGCTGCCTCAGCCGTGGCTCGACGTGCAGCTCGTCCTGGATGCCGCAGCGGATCAGGCGCGGGTCGAGCTGGCGCAGGCCTTCGAGCAGCACCGGCGTGCGGCGGGCCTGGGCCACGGCGCGGGCCAGGCCGACCGAGCTGGGCAGCACCTCGCGCGCGCGCTGGGTCGAGAGCGGGTAGGGCGGCACGATCAACAAGAAGCGCAGGTCCTTGTGCAGCGACACCGGCAGCTGCAGCCAGCCGCCGTCGGGCGACGGCGCCGACCAGTGGGCTCCGCCGAGCATCGAGGCGGTGGCGTTCTCCGGGTGGCCCTCGAGCTGGATCGCCTCCTGCAGCAGGTCGCTGGGGGAGGTGCTCGCCTGGCACAGGCGGGCCCCGAGCAGCAGGCCGGCGACCAGGCCCGCCCCGCTGGCGCCGAGGCCGCGGCCGGGCGGGAAATTGGCGTCGACCGTGATGCGGCCGGGGGGCGCGGTGCCCCCGGCCAGGATCGCC
>CAZXTO010000423.1:0-3041 GCA_964643675.1 uncultured Planctomycetales bacterium | reverse complement strand
ACCTGGTCCTGATGGACTGCCAGATGCCGGTCATGGACGGCTTCGAGGCCACCAAGGCGCTGCGCACGCTGACCGGCCCCGAAGCCCAGCTGCCGGTGATCGCGATGACCGCCAACGCCATGGTCGGCGACCGGGAGCGCTGCCTCGCGGCCGGGATGGACGACTACCTGAGCAAGCCGGTGAAGAAGGCGGAGCTCGCCCGGATGCTGCACCGCTGGTCGCGGCGCCTGGGCAAGGCCCTCTCCTGAGCCTCAGCTCTGCACCAGCCAGGTGCCGAGCAGGTAGGCCCCCACCAGGCCGAGGCCGGCGGCGCGGCAGCCCTGCCCGCTGCGAGCGAGCGGCGCCAGCAGGAGCAGCAGGATCGTGGCGGTCAGGTTCACGACCAGCTGCGGATCCACCGTCGCGCCGGCGACCGGGGCGCCGGCGAGGAGGGTCACGGCGCCGCCGACGATCAGCAGATTGAAGACGTTCGAGCCGAGCACGTTGCCGTAGACCGCCTCGGGGTGGCCGTGGCGCACCGCCTGGAAGCTGGTGAACAGCTCCGGCGCCGAGGTGCCGATCGCGGCGATCAGGTAGCCGGCGAAGCCGTCGCTCCAGCCCAGGTCGTCGGCCACCACCAAGGCGCCGGCGAGGAAGCGGTTGGAGGCCCAGGCCAACAAGGCGAAGCCGGCGATCATCACCACGCCCTTCAGGCCGGGGTTGGGTTCGACCTCGCGCTCGAGATCGGCGGTCTCGATCCAGCCGCCGCGCAGCGCGTTGCGGACGATGGTGGCGTACCCGGCCAGCAGCGCCAGGCCGAGCCACTTGGGGGCCTCGCCGCCGCCGCGCAGGACCACCAGCACCAGCACCGAGCACAGCAGGAGCCCGATCGCCCCCGGGCCGCGCCAGCCGGCCGCCGGCAGGCCCTTGCGCCCCACCAGGGCCATGCCGATGCCGAACACCAGGCCGACGTTGAAGGCGTTGGAGCCGAAGATGTTGCCGTAGGACAGCTCCGGGTGCTCCGGCGCCGCCAGGCCGCTGACGAACAGCTCGGGCAGCGAGGTCCCCAGCGCCAGCAGCAGCAGCCCGGTCAGCCAGGACGGCCAGCCCCAATGGCGCGCGAGCCCGAGGGCGCCGCGCACGGCGAGTTCGGCGCCGGCGACGAGTCCCAGCAGGCCGATGACCAGGTTCAGGACGGCCACGTGCCGGCCTAGGATAGCGCCGCCCGGCATGCCCGATTCCTCCCGCCCCGCCGCGCCGCTGATCGGCGTCACCGTCGAGCTGCTCGACGCCCCCTACTACGAGGGGCGCCGCCGCTTCCAGCTCTTCACCGACTATCTCCCCTGCCTGCGGGCGGCCGGCGCGGTGCCGGTGCTGCTGCCGACCGATGGCCCGCCGGACGAGGTCGGGCGCTGGCTGGAGGGCCTCGACGGCCTGCTCATGACCGGCGGCGACGACCCCGACCTGCGGCCCTTCGGCGGCCCGGCGCCCGAACAGACCTGCAAGCCGGTGCCGCGCGAGCAGCAACGGATCAACCTGGAGCTGGTGCAGGAAGCCGGCCGGCGCGGACTGCCCCTGCTCGGCGTCTGCCTCGGCATGCAGATGCTCGGCCTCGCGCACGGCGCGCCCTACTGCCAGCACCTCGAGCAGGCCGACGGCCACCTCAAGGGCGTCCGCCACCCGGTGCAGCCGGCGCCCGGCAGCCGGCTGGCGCAGCTGCTCGGCCCTGGCCCGGTCGAGGTCGCCTCCTTCCATCACCAGGCGCTGGAGGGTCCGGGCGAGGGCCTGCAGGTGGCGGCGACGGCGCCGGACGGCGTCATCGAGGCGGTCGAGCGACCGGGGCCGGCCTTCGCCCTCGGGGTGCAGTGGCACCCGGAGCGGCTGCCCGATTCGGAGGCCACGAAAGCCCTATTTTCCGGTTTCGCGCGCGCGGCGGAGTCCTACCGTAGGAGCCCCCGATGAGCTCGAGCAAACGCGAAGAGAAGCAGCGGCTGCTGCGCGAACTGCAGCGCAACCAGAAGAAGGACAAGGCCAAGCTGGTCTTCCTCACGGTGCTGCTGGCCCTGGTCCTGACGGTCTATTTCATGGCCGGCAAGGACCGCGGCGAGGAGCTGGAGCCGCCGACCCAGGAGCAGATCCTGAGCCAGATCTCGCTGCCGCCGGTCGATGAGGCCGGGCTGGCCACGGTCGAGGACGACAGCCCCGAGAGCCGCATCATCCTCGAGGGCGGCCCCTTCCGGGACCTCTCGAAGGTGGCGCTGGCCTTGTTGCCGGCGCACCTCGAAGCGCTCGACGAACCGGCCCTGCCCTTCGAGAGCCTGGAGGCCGACTCGGCCGGGCTGCGCGGCAAGCCCTTCCGCGTGCGCGGCACGCTCAAGCAGGCCCGGGTCAAGCGCCGCGGCCTGGACCTGCCCGAGGAGACCTGGTGCTGGCTGCAGGACGAGCAAGGCCGCGAGGTCTTCTTCGTCTCGGTCAACCCTCCCGAGCAGGCCTTCGAACCCGGCGACGCCGTGGTCGCCGATGGCTTCTACTTCAAGCGCTATTCGCAGTCCCTCGACGGCGACCGGGTCGAGGCGCCGTTGCTCACCGGACGCGAGCTGCGCGCCTCGGTCCCCCGCGAGGAGGCGGCCGAGCAGATCGACTTCGCCCTGCTGACCCAGGTCGAGGACGACCCGCACGGCCGGGTCCGGCCGCTGCACCAAGAGGGCCTGTGGCACCTGCGCGGCTACGCCCGCCGGCTCGCCGCCGACCCCGAGGCGCGCGCCCAGGCCTTCGCCGAGGCGCCGGTGCTCGACTTCGACGGCCTGGCGCGGCTGGCCGAGAACCCGGCCGCCTACCGCGGCAAGGCCTTCCAGATCCCGGGGCGGGTGCCGCAGTCGCCGCGCTTCACCGGCTCCGAGCCGGCCGGCGAGAACCCGATCCGCGACCGCCGCACCTACTTCGGCTGGCTCGGCAACCCGCTGGTCTTCGGCCAGAACCCGATCCACCTGACCGCCGGCGACCACTTCCGCTTCGAGGAGGAAGGCGGCCGGATGTACTCCGGCTTGTTCCTGCAGCTGAAG
>CAZXTO010000422.1:0-3071 GCA_964643675.1 uncultured Planctomycetales bacterium | reverse complement strand
GGTGCCGGTGGACCGGGTGGAGGGGCGGGCGGATGCCGAAGCCCGCACGCTGCAGGTCCTCGAGCTGCCGGCGGCGGGGCGGCCGGAGGACTTCGGCGGGGCGGTCGGTCGCTTCACGATCGCCGCGAGCGTGCTCGACGCCGAGCTCGGTGCGGGGCAGACCCTGGAGCTGCGGCTCCGCGTCGAGGGCGAGGGGTGGCTCGAGGCGGTGCCGGCGCCCGCGCTCGACGCGCTCGAGGGCTTCCACCTGCTCGGCCAGGTCCGGGAAGCCGCCGAGGACGCGCTGCTGTTCCGCTATGAGCTGCAGCCGCTCGCCGGCGCCGCGCCGGTGCTGCCGCCGATCGAGCTGGGCTACTTCGACCCGGAAGCGGACCGTTACCGCCGCGCGCGGACCGAAGAGATCCCGCTGCGCTTCCCCGGCGCGGCCGAGCCGGAGAGGACCGAGCCGAACCGGGAGCCCGGCCAGGCCGGCGCCGCCGGCCCCTCCGATCCCGCGGCGCCGCCGGCGGCCGGAGGCGGAGACGCCGTCCAGCCGAGCACGACCACCAAGCTGATGATGGTCGCCCTGTTCCTCGGCCCGGTCGCCCTGGTCGGCCTGATCTTCCTCGGGTGGCAGCGGCGGCGGCGGCAGGAGGCGGGCCGGAACGAAGGTCCCGTCGCATTCGGTCCGACCACACCGACGAGCCAACCTCGGTCCGTCCCGGAGCCTCCGCGCGATCCTTTGGAGGCACACCTGGCCGAATTGCTCGGCTGTTCCGCGGCTGCCTTGGTCCGCCCCGACCTGGCCCTCGCGCTCCGCCAGGTGGGGCTGCCACCGGAACTGGCCGACCGCTGCGCGGAGTACCACCGCCACCAGGTCGGTCTGCGTTACGGAGCCCCGGGGGCTGCTGCCGACCCCAGCGCCGCGGTCGAACTGCTCGCGGACCTCCGCGCCCGTCGGAGCTGAACCAGGCTCAGCCTTCGCGCTTCCCGTCCTTCCCGTACACGTAGCGGTGGAACAGCTGGCGCACCGCCTCCTCCTTGCCGCTGCCCGCGGCCAGGTGCTGCTCGAGCTGATGGGTGAAGACCGGGTCGTGCACGTGCTGCTCGTAGAACTCGGCCATCAGCCGGTCCAGCTTCTTGATGCCGATCAGGTGGGCCAGGCGGCCGAAGAAGGCCGCGCCCTCGCGGTAGGACTGCATCGGCGTGATGCGGTTGTAGGGGTCGCTGGAGCAGAGCTCGACCGGGCGGCCTTCGCCCTTCACGCTGCGCGGGCCGTCGCCGTCGGCGCGGTAGGAGTCCCAGGCCTCGTCGAACCAGCCGTCGTTCTGGCTGGCCGGCTTGACGCCGCGGCCCCACCAGCTGTGGAACAGCTCGTGGCGCAGCGCGCCGGTCGAACTGGTGGTGGCGCCGTCGTACTCCATCGAGCGGCCGCCGCGCCAGATGTAGACCGGGACCGTATCGCCGTGCGGCCAGGGGCCGGTCGAGGCGCTGAACTCCTTCAGGTCGCGCGCGACCTGGTCGTGGATCCGGCTCAGGTCTCCGCGCGCGTCCTTGCGCCGGGTGACGTCGATCACGAAGCGGCGGCCGTCGATCTTGGTCCGGCTCTGCGAGCGCTCGACTTCGACCGAGGGCACGACCACGATCATCGGCGAGAAGGCGGTGGTGGTGGCCGGGAAGCGCAGCATCCAGTGGTAGCGGCCGCGCTCCTCGATGGCCGCGTTGGTGATCAGCTCGTGGTCGGCCTCGAGGCCCACCAGCTCCAGCTCCAGCTCCAGGGAGAAGCGGTCGTAGAGCAGGTTGGCCGGCATCCACATCTCGAGGTAGCGGCCCGGGTTGAGGTCCGAGAACCAGGTGTCCCAGCTGAGACTGCCCTCGCTCCAGCCGATGTCCGCCGCCCGCGGCGCCTGCGGCCGCTCCAGCTCGTACTCGAAGACCAGGTTGTGGCTGGCGCCGGCCGCCAGCTCCTGCTCGAGGATGCGCATGGTGCCGGTGTTGGGGCCGACCTCGTGGGCCGCCGCCAGCCCGGTCTCGATCTCCTCGCCGTTCAGCACCAGCCGGTCGATGTCCTGGCGCAGGTCGAACAGCGGCAGGCCGTCGGCGGTCATCTCGAACACCATCTCGGCGCGGGCCCGCGCGGTGCGGGTGGTGGCGTCGAAGACGAAGGTGCCGCGAAGCTCCTGGATGTCGATCGGGGTGCCGATCAGGCCGTCGACTTGCAGCGGCGGCGGAGCCTTGTGCTTGTCGTCGTCGTTGGAGGCGCCGCCGGCGAGCAGGGCCAGCGCGCACAGCAGGGACGGGGTGGCGGTCAGCATGCCCCATCCTACGGCGGAGGCCGGAGTCGGCTGGGCAGAGCCTGGCGCCGCCGCGGGCCCCCGGCTCAGATCCCCGTCAGCGGCCCGCGGCCGTCGCCGAAGGGCGCGGCCTCCACCCCGGCCTTGTGCAGCAGGGCCAGGTGTAGGTCGTTGAGCGGCGTCTCCTTCGGGAAGCGCTGGTAGCCGCCCGGAGTCAGGCGGCCGCCCCCGCCGCCGGCCAGCAGCAGCGGCAGGTCGTGGTGGTTGTGGCTGTCGCCGTCGCCGATGCCGCTGCCATAGAGGATCATGCAGTCGTCCAGCAGCGAGCCGTCGCCGGCGCCGGTGTCGGCCAGGCGCTGGAGGAAGGCGGCGAAGCGGGCGAGGTGGAAGCGGTCGATGCGCTGGATCTTCTCGCGCTTGACGTCGTCGCGGCCGTGGTGCGAGAGCTCGTGGTGGCCCTCGCGCACCTCGACCTCGCGGTAGGCGCGGTTGCTGCCCTCGTTGGCGACCAGGAAGGTGGCGACGCGGGTGACGTCGCTCTCGAAGGCCAGCGCCAGGAGCTCGTACTGCAGGGCCACGTGCTCGCCGAAGTCGCCCGGGCGTCGCGGCGGGCGGGCTTCGTCGGGCACCTCCTCGACCCGCGCCGAGTCGAAGGCCTCGATGCGCCGCTCGAGCTCGCGCACGCCGCTGAAGTACTCGTCGAGCTTGGCGCGGTCGGCGGCGCCGAGCTTGCTCTTCAGCTCGGCGGCGTCCTCGGCCACGAAGGTGTTCGACAGGGCGGGCGTGGCCGCCACCTGG
>CAZXTO010000421.1:0-3100 GCA_964643675.1 uncultured Planctomycetales bacterium | reverse complement strand
CTTCGGCGGCCTGTTTCTCGGCGGCCGGCAAGCCGGGGTAGAGGTTCCGCAGTTCCAGCGGATCCGCGGCGAGGTCGTAGAGCTCGTAGGACTCCTGCCACGGCAGCGCGTCGACCTGGCTCGAGGCCGCCAGGGGCTTCTTCCTCATCGCCTCGGCGGTGACCGTCTGGTGGGCGATCCACTTGCGTCCGTCCTCGATCCAGGCCACGTTCCGGAAGCTGCCGTGGGCGGTCTCGAGCTGGATTCCGGCGCCGGAGACCTCCTCCCCCTCGAGCGCCGCCACGAAGGCCGCGGTCCGCGGATCCTCGGTCCCGGTCACCCAATCGACCAGGCCCGGGCCGACCTGGGCCAGCGACAGGGGCGCCGCTCGATCGCCGGCGTCGATCCCGCCGCCCTCGACCCACAGCGGCACGCGCATCCCCTCCTCGTAGGGCAGATCGCCGTGGTCGCTGGCGCCGTGCTCGCCCAGGGCCTCGCCGTGATCCCCGACCACCGCGATGACCAGCTCCCGGCCGCGCGCCGACGAGTCGGCCCGCAAGGCTTCCAGGGCCTGCGCGAGCCGCTCCCGCTGATCCCGGAGCTCGCCGTCGTAGGCGCTCCGGTGGCGCGCGATCTCGGCCGGTTCGTAGCCCGGCAGGGGGACCTCCGGCCAGGAGTCGGAGGCCATCGGCCCTCCCGCCGGCTGGTACGGCCAGTGCGCATCGAACAGGTGGACCCAGAGGAACCGCGGCCGGTCCGCATCGGCTTCCTGCCAGAGCTCGAAGGCTCGCTCCCAGGTCTGATCGCCCGGTCGGGCCGGTCGCCCGGCCCCCGCCAGGCGCAGGAAGGCCTTCGCCAACAGGAACTCCCGCGCCGGCCGCAACCGGCCGGGAAGGCCTCCCTCGCACCCGGCGAACTGATCGAAGCCGGTCGCGAAGCCGAAAGCAGGGTCCAGATGGATGACCGAACTCGCCGCCAGGGTGCGGTAGCCGGCCGCCCGCAGCCGCTCGGCGACCGGCTGCTCGGCCTCCAGCCTGCCCCCGTTGTTGGTGAGGCCATGAACGGAAGGCAGCTCCCCGGTGAACAAGGAAGCGTGCGCCGGGGCGGTCAGGCCGGCCGGGCTCCAGACCCGCCGGAAGCGGGCTGCCCCGGCCTCGAGCAGGCCTCCGTCCACCTCCTCGGCGACGGCCCAGTAGCGGTCGGCGCGGGTCGTGTCGAGGGTGACCAGCACCAACTCGGGTCGCTCCGCGACCGGTTCAGGAGGACCTGGCCGAGCCTGGCCCGCGGGCGGCAACCACGCGCCGGCACCCAACAGCAGGAGCCAGGCCACCGGCGGGAACCACCAGGCCGAAGCGGCCGAGGCGGCGAAGCCCGAGGGCAGGCGGAGCAATCCCAGCAAGGCCAGCACCAGACCGAGGAGGGAGAAGACGGCCGAGTACGCCGCCATCAGGGCGAGGTGATCCAGGGCGTTGCTCCCGTCCCAGCCTGCCTCGAGCAGCATGACCAGAGCGCCGAACCAACCGCCGTGGAGCCAGCCCGCGCCGATGCGCTGCCGCCTATTCGTGTTCATCATCGACATAGCCGAGCTCCTGGAGCAATGCTGCCTGGACGTCGGGATCGACCGCGCCTTGGCCGCGGTCCAGGGTCTGGGCGGCGGCCAGCTCAGCGCGGGCTCGCTCGACCAGACGGGCGGCGAGCTCGGGCTCCGCCGCCAATTGATCCTGCTGTTCCAGCGGGTCGGCGACGACGTCGTAGAGCTCGCGCGGCTCGACCTCCTCGCCCGAGAACTGGGCGATCAGCTTCCAGCGGCCTTCGCGCAGCGAGATCCAGCGCTGGTAACGCTCCAGGTGCGGCCGCTCGGGGAAGCGCTCGGCGCTCAGGTCGCGGCCACGCAGGCCGGGATCGGGCTCGAAGCCGGCGATCGCGCGGAGGGTCGGCACCACGTCCTCGAGGTGCGGCGGGGTGTCGAGCCGGCGCGCCGGGATGCCGGGGCCGGCGATCACGAAGGGCACCCGCACCAGCTCCTCGTACAGCGAGCAGGAGTGCAGCAGCAGGCCGTGCTCGCCGAAGTGCTCGCCGTGGTCGCTGGTGAAGATCACGACGGTCGGCCGCCCGCTGGCCTCGATCCGCGCCAGCAGCTCGCCGAGCTGCTGGTCCATGAAGACGATCTCTTCGTCGTAGAGCGGGATCAGCGCCTGCGAGGCCGCCAGCGCTCGCGCGCGCAGTTCGGGGTCCTCGCTCTCCAGCTCCTCGCGCAGCTGGAACATCATCTCGTTGTCCGCCAGCGGCCCCTCGCGGTATTCGGGCGGCAGGTCCTCGAGCTCGAAGAACAGGCCGGCGGTCTGCTCCGGCGGCCGGTACGGATGGTGCGGGTCGAGGTAGTGGACGAACAGGAAGTAGGGCTCCGGCCGCTCGACCAGCTCGTCGAGGTAGCGCAGCGCGCTGTCGGTGGTGCGACGCCCGGCGCCGCTCGGACCCTCGCGTTCTTCGGGCCGCGGCAGCAACCAGGGCACCAGCTCGCCGAAGACGAAGCCGGAGCTGAACACCCAGCCGATCCAGGTGTCCTTGTTGACGACCCGGCGGAAGGCGAGCTTGCGGCCGGTCGAGGCCACCTCGGAGTCGTCGAAGGCGTCGAAGCCGCGGCCGAAGCCCATCACGCCGCGCAACAGGCCGTTGCTGATCACGCCGGCCGTGTTCCAGCCCGCCTCCTGCAGCTCCTCGGCGATCATCGGTACGCCGGCGCCCATCACGTCGTGGTTGTGGCGCACGCCGTGCTCCAGGGCGCCGAGGCCGCTCAGCAGGGTGACGTGGGCCGGCACGGTCTGGTTGGTCGAGCTGAGCCCGTACTCGGCCCAGGTGCCGCGCTCGCGCAAGCCGGTCAGGTTGGGGAGCTGGTCGGCGAGCTCCAGCACGCGGTCGGCGCGCAAGGTGTCGACCGAGACCAGCAGCACGTCGGGAGCCGGCTCCATGCCGATCGGGCCGGAGGCGTTCGGCAGCGGCGGCGCCTGGTCGGAGTAGATGTCGGTCGGCGGCAGCAGCAGGGCCACGATCAGCACCACCGGCGCCGGAGCCGCCAGCGCCGGCCACAGCGCCCCTCGCGCCGGCAGAGCGCGGGCCAGGC
>CAZXTO010000420.1:0-3104 GCA_964643675.1 uncultured Planctomycetales bacterium | reverse complement strand
CCGGCTTCCTGCTGGCGCGACAGGCGGATGCGGGCTTCCTCGGTCTCGTACTCGATCTCGGTGAGGGAACCCTCGTCCATCAGGGCGAGGAGCTGCTTGAGGCGTTCCTGGTCCAAGGCGATCTCAGGGGCGGGGAATCGGGGGGCAGGAGGACCAAATGGTCCTCAGGACGGCGTATTGTGACACCACGGGCCCGATTTTCCGCCGGATTTCCGCAGCAGGCGCAGCCCCTCGATGCGGATTCCCTTGTCCAGCGCCTTGCTCATGTCGTAGAGCGTCAGGGCCGCCCCGGCGGCCCCGGTCATGGCCTCCATCTCGACCCCGGTGCGGCCTTCGGCGGCCGCCACGCAGCGCACCCGGAGGGCGCGCTCGGCCGGCACGGCCTCGACCTCGACCTCGACCCGGTCCAGCGCCAGCGGGTGGCACAGCGGGATCAGCTCGCTGGTGCGCTTGGCGGCCTGGATGCCCGCCAGCCGGGCCGGCTCGACCACCCCGCCCTTGGGCAGGTCCCCCTCCAACAGGCGGGCGTAGGCCCGCTCGGGGTAGATCACGTAGGCCTCGGCCTCGGCCTCGCGGGCCGTGACCGGCTTGCGCCCGACGTCGACCATGCGGGCGCGGCCCTGGTCGTCGAGATGGCTCAGATCGGGGTTCGGGTCGGAAGCGGGCGACATCGGCGGCTCACAAGAGGGTTCCGACCGCGTAGAAAGGCCGCAACGTCCCTCGGCCGATAGTGTAATGGGACGCCGTCCCCGCCTCGCATGCTGTCCATCGCCCTCTTCCTGCCCTTGCTGCTCCAGGATCCGGCCGCCGGCTCCCTGGAGGAGCTCCTCGCCGACTCCCAGGACCGCAGCCCGGCCGCGGTGCTGGCCGCCGCCGACCGCTTCGAGCCGCCCGCCGACGACGCCTGGGAAGCCCAGGCCCTCGAGTTGCTCGAGGAGGCCGCCGACCCGGGTCGGCTGGCCCTCGGCCGCCTGCTGGCCCAATTCGACAACCCGGCCGCCGGCGCCCCGCTGGCCGAGCTGATCCGGGTGGAGCAGCCCGAGCTGGCCCGCGCCGCCCTGTCCACCCTCAGCCTGCCGGTGTTCCGCGAGGACGGACCGGCCCAGGACGCCCTCGGCGGCTGGCTGGTCACGGTCGACCCCGAGGAGGCGCCCGACCTCTACGCCGACGCCGCCCGCACCCTCTACCAGATCGGGGACGGCGCCCGCCGCCGGGCGGCCAAGCGGCTGCTGCGCAGCGCCATGGTCTCGCCCGACCCGGCCGCGGGCGACGCCGCCGCGCTGGCCCTGGCTCGCTCCGGCGACCTCGAGGACGAGGAGGTGCTCGACCGGCTCGAGGACATGGCGCTCGGCATCGACCAGCGCGCGGTCCTGGCCCAGGCGCTGCTCGACCAGCGCGACCAGCGCTTCCGCTACCAGCGCAAGATCGAAGCCCTCGACCAGGCGCTGATCAACAAGGTCAGCCTCAAGGGCCGGGCCAAGGACGAGGGCGACCTGCGGGTGCTGCTCGAGGTCATGCGCTTCGTGCGCAGCCGCCACATGGAGGGCGAGAAGTTCAGCGACGCCGAGCTGATGGCGGCCGCCGCCAACGGCATGCTGTCGGCGCTCGACCCGCACTCCAACTACATGCCGGGCGAGCTCTACAAGGAGTTCATCTTCGACATGAACCCCGACTACGGCGGCATCGGCGCCTACGTCAACGTGCTCGACGGGCTGTTCACGATCACGCGCCCGATCTACTCCGGGCCCGCCTACGAGGCCGGCCTGCTGACCGGCGACAAGATCATCGAGGTCGAGGGCTGGAGCACGATCGACCAGCCGGCCGACGAGACCATCAACCGCCTCAAGGGCATCCCTGGCACCATGGTCAAGGTGAAGGTGATGCGGACCGGCTGGACCGAGCCCAAGGACGTCGAGATCGAGCGCCGCATCATCGAGCTGCCCTCGCTGTTCACCGAGGTGCTGCCGGGCGACATCCTCTACCTCGACCTGCTCTCCTTCACCGATGGCAGCACCCAGGAGGTGCTGAAGGCGATCCAGGACGCGCGCGCCCGCGGCCCGCTGCGGGGTGTGGTGCTCGACCTGCGCGACAACCCCGGCGGCTACATGAGCGAGGCGGTCGGCATCTGCGACCTGTTCCTGCCCCCGAACAAGCTGATCGTGTCCACCCGCGCCCGCTCCGGCTACCGCGAGGAACACCGCACCCAGAACCCGCCGATGGTCGCCGACGAACTGCCGCTGATGGTGCTGATCAACCGCTTCAGCGCCTCGGCCAGCGAGATCGTCTCCGGCGCCCTCAGCTTCCACCAGCGCGCGACCACCTTCGGGGAGCGCAGCCACGGCAAGGGCTCGGTGCAGAACATCTACTCGCTGCGCATCATCCAGGACGAGCCGTGGAACGACGAGGACCAGAACGGCAAGCTCGACGACTGGGAGGAATTCGACGACCTCAACGACAACGGCAGCCACGACCTCAGCCCGCGCGTGAAGCTGACGATGGCGTATTACTACCTGCCGGACGGCTCCACCATCCACACCCAGCGGCGCAAGGACGGCACCGTGGCCGAGGAAGGCGGGGTCGAACCCGACGTGACCGTGGCCGAGGAGGAGCTCGACATCCAGGCCCTCCGCGAGCTGCAGCGGCTGCTCGAGGACGAGGCCTTCCGCACCTACGCCAAGGAGGTCTACGCCGGCCACCCCGAGCTCTCGGTGGAGCTGGCCGAGGCCGACGGCCGCGACCCGCAGGCCTACCCGGGTTGGGACGAGTTCTTCGCCGGCATCGCCACCACCCTCGACCCCAACGAGGTCCGGCGCTGGGTGCGCCGCAGCCTGCGCAACGAGGTCTCCGACGCCCGCGGCAAGCGCTTCGCCGGCGCCGGCTTCCGCGGCGACTTCCAGGAGGACCAGCCGCTGCAGGAGGCCTTGCGCCGGATCCTGCAGGACACCGGCCTCAGCTCGGCCGAGGTCAAGGAGTACGAGCAGGTCTTCTAGGCCCGCTCCGCCGCCGCCGGCGACAGCGCCGCGATCAGGCCCAGGCGCCCGGTCGCGGCGCCGTCGCGTCGGTGGCT
Organism: uncultured Planctomycetales bacterium; assembly: GCA_964643675.1. GTDB lineage: Bacteria > Planctomycetota > UBA1135 > UBA1135 > UBA1135 > J029. The sequence goes on along the minus strand of CAZXTO010000420.1, from coordinate 37 downwards.
GAAGAAGCGCGGGTCGGTGGCGGTGTTGAGGCCCGAC
>CAZXTO010000419.1:0-3107 GCA_964643675.1 uncultured Planctomycetales bacterium | reverse complement strand
ACCACCAGGCCGCCGATCTGCTCGGCGCTGGACAGGCCGTCGCCGGCGCTGAGGTGGAGCCGCGCGTCGAGCTGATCGAAGTCGCCGATGAAGGTGGTGTGGTCCGCCGCGCGGATCGCCGCCACCACCTCGGACAGGGTGAGGCCGCGCCCCTGCAGGCGCTCGCGGTCGACCTCGACCAGCAGCTGCAGCGGGGTGCCGCCGACCAGCTCGGTGCGCGAGAGCTTGGGCAGCGCGTCGAGCCGCGCCTTGAACTCCTCGCCGAGGCGCCGCAGCGCGTACTCGTCGTAGCCGTCGCCGTAGAGGGCGAAGCTCACGATCGGCACGTCGTCGATCTCGACCGGCTTCGCCACCCAGGAGCGCACCATCGGCGGCAGCAGGTCCAGGTTCTGGGCGATGCGGTTGCGCAGCTTGATCAGCGAGTCCTCGCGGTCCTCGCCGACGTAGAAGCGCACCGTGACGATGGCGCGGTCGCGCTCCGCCATCGAGTAGACGTACTCGACGCCATCGAGCTGCCACAGCATGCGCTCGAGCGGGGTGGCCACCAGCCGCTCGACCTCGCCGACCGAGTACCCCGGCGCTTCGACGAAGACGTCGGCCATCGGCACCACGATCTGCGGCTCCTCTTCCCGCGCGGTGGTGAGGATCGCGGTGGCGCCCAGCGCCAGGGCGGCGATCAGCAGCAGGATCGCGTTCTTGCCGCCCAGGAAGCGGGCGACGATCCGCTCCAGCAAGGGGCGGTCGCGGAGTTCGAGTTGTTGCGGGTTCACGGCAGGCCGATCTCTTCGTCACCGGCCAGGCCGGACTGGATCTCGATCTCCTCGCCGGCGACGGCGCCGGTGCGGACGGCGCGGCGGCGCCACCCTTGCTCGGTGCGGACCAGCACCATCTCGACCTGGCCGACGCGGAATACCGCAGCCGCCGGTACCACGATCAGCTCCCGCTCGCCGACTTGGTAGCGGAGGATCCCGAAGTCACCCGGCGCCGGATCCTCTCCCGCGCCGGCGCCGGTCTGGAGCGGCACCCGGATCCGCACCGTGCGGCTGCGCGGGTCGCTGCGCGGCGCGACCTCGGAGACCCGGCCGCGGCCGCGCTTCTCTCCCATGGTCCAGCGGAGCTCCGCGCCGAGCCCGGCGAAGTCGCGGTCGCCGACCGGGAGCTGCGCCTCGAGACAGACCTGCCGCGGGTCATAGAGCTGGAACAGGGGCGTGCCCGGGACGGCGAGGTCGCCAGGGCCCACCAAGCGCGCCTCGATCACCGCGTCGGCCGGCGCCAGGACCTTGGCCTTGGCGAGCTGGATCTCGGCCATCTCGAGCTGCGCCTGGGCCTGACGCAAACTGGTCTGGGCCCGGTCCCACTCCCGCTCCGGCGCGATCTTCTCGTCGCGCAGGCGCTTGACCCGGGCCGCTTCGGCCTCGGCCAGCTCGATCGCCGCCTGGGCGGCGTTGCGCGCGGCGACCAGGGAGGAGTCGTCGATCTCGGCCAGCAGCTGCCCCGCGGCGACGTGCTCGCCGACGTCGGCGTGCACCCGCAGGATCCGGCCGGCGGTCTCGGCCGACGCCTGGATGTGCTCCAGGGAGCGCACCGTGGCGGCGATCTCGCGACCGACCGGGATGACCTCGCGGCGCGCCGTCACGACCGCCGAAGGCGTCGGCGGCACGCTTCGGCTGGCCGGCGGCGGGGCGCTGCCCTCGCCCTCTCCGGGACCGCAGGCAGCCATCAGCGCGGCAGCGGCCACCCCCCATCTCCAGGGCTTCATTCCGGCTTCCCGATCTCGCAGTGATTGTGGATGCAATCCAACAGTCCGAGCATCTCGACCCGGACCAGGCGGTAGTAGACCCGCTGCCCGTCCCGGCGCGCCGCCAGGATGCCGTGCTGGCGGAGGGTGGCGAGGTGCTGCGAGGTCACCGCCTGTTCGCACTCCGCCACCTTGGCGATGTTGCCGACGCAATCCTCGCCGTGCCGGAGGTAGTCGATGATGCGCAGCCGGAGAGGGTGGGCCGTGACCCGGATCAGGGGCGCGGCGCGGTCCAACTGCTCACGAGGAACGAGAGAGGGCCGTGTCATGACCCCTCAAATATATCCCATTGTGTAGATATACCAGAGAGAATATAGCAAGATCTTATCGAGTCCAAAGACGGTGGGGAGTTCGCCGGTCGCTGGGCGCGGAGGGCAGAATGGCGCTCGCGCCGCTTCCCCAGGCGTACCTGGACACCGATGACCGAAGCCCAGCCCGATCCCTCGCCGGCCGACTCCTCTCCTGCCCCTTCGGACGCCCCCACCCCCGCGGAGCCCCCTGGACCGGGAACCGCCTCCGGAATCGCGGGCGAGAGCCCGACCGGCTCGCGGAAGGGCGCAGCGAAGTCCTCCGCCGCCTCCACCGCCGCTCCGCCCCTCGGGCCCCTGCGCGTGGTCGTCCGGCCGCTCCCGAAGGTGGTCTTCTTCTACCTGACCTGGATCGCCTCGCTGGTGTGCGGCATCATCGCCAGCCTGGCCAGCGGCGACGGCAGCCCGGAGGGGCCGCTGGGGCTGATCTGGACCGGGATCTTCTTCTTCAACGTCCTCGTGATCTCCTTCGATTTCAACGAGGAACGCTCCCTGGTGGCCTTCCTGACCGTCGTGGTGGCGGTGCTGGCGCTGCTCTACTTCGGGGTCCTGGGCCAGGTCGGCGCCTGGTTCTCGGGCCTGCGGCCGGCCATGAACGCCACCTTCTACTGGTTGGTCTTCTCCGGCTTCTCGATCCTCTACTTCTTCGTCTGGTTCAACTCCCGCTTCGACTTCTGGGAGTTCCGCCCCAACGAGGTCGTGCATCGCTTCGGCATCTTCCCCAAGATGAAGCGCTTCAGCACCGAGGACCTGCGCCTGGACAAGGAGGTGCCCGACGTGCTCGAGCGCGTGCTGCTCGGTTCCGGCCGCTTGATCCTGACCACTCCGCACGAGAAGCACCCGGTGGTGATCGAGCACGTGCTCCGGATCGGGCGCATCGACGACGAGATCGCCGAGATCCTGGGGGTCAAGGCGGTGGTGCACCGCAAGGAACGGGCCTGAAGCAGTCGACCAGTTCGGATGCAACCTCACCCAGTCAGCCCGCGACAAGCAGCTCGATC
>CAZXTO010000418.1:0-3109 GCA_964643675.1 uncultured Planctomycetales bacterium | reverse complement strand
GATCGCGGCCGCCAGCTCGAGCAGCGGAGGCGCGGCAGCGGCGGTCGGTCGAAGCGCGGCCGCCGCCAGGTCGGCCGCCGCGCGATCCGCCGGCTCTTCGGCATCGTGACAGCGCAGGCAGCCCAGCTCGACGAAGCGGCGGCGCCCGGCTTCGGCCAGGCTCGCGTCATCGGCTCCGGCCGGCGGCAGCGGCGTCGGTTGCAGCACTTTGCCGGCGTAGGAGAGCGAGGAGAAGTCGAGCGCTTGCCAATCCTCACCCGGCGGCTGCCACTCCACCTCGAAGGCCTCCTCCCCGCTGGCCTCGAACATGGTGACCGTGATCGCGTGCCGGCCCGGCTCGAGTTCGATCGCCCCTTCCCGGCGGGTCTTGCCGTGGAAGCCGCTGTTGTTGACCACCTCGATCCCGTCGATCCACAGGCGCGAACCATCGTCGGAGGCGGTGGCGAAGCCGTAACGCCCGGCCCGTTCGATCTCGAGCTCGCCGCGGAAGCGGAACCCGAAGCCGTCGTCGCGCCGCCGGTAGCTCATGTCCAGCCGATCCGCGGTGCCGCGCACGACCGGCGTGAAGGCGTCGTAATCCGGTTCGGCCTGGTCGAACTCCTCTTCGAAGACCTCGTAGGCCAAGCCGGCGACGCGCCCGGCCTCGGCGGAGGCCTGGCCGGAGAGCAGGTAGATCGCCAGCGCCCGGGCCTCGCGTTCGCTCAGCCCCATGCGCGGAGAACGGCCGCTCGGGTCGACCGCGAGCGGGTCCAGCAGGTACTCGCGCAGGGCCACGACCGAAGTCTTGGGCGGCAAGGCCTGGCGCAGCGCGCCAGCGTCCGAATCGTGGCAGGCGACGCAGCCGGTCTGCTGGAACAGCCGTTCGCCCAGCGCGCGGTCCTCCTCCCACAGGGCGACGGGCGCGTCGTCGAAGCGGCCGCCGCGTCGCGCGAGGTAGGCGAGCAACTCCTCGCGCTGAGCCGGCGGCGGCGCAGGGCCATAGTGCGGGCCTTCGAGCAGACTGCGCATCCAGCCCGGGTGCAGCCGCGCGCCGGCAGTGGCCAGGGAGGGACCGGGCAGCGCCGGCAGGCGCGTGGCGGCCTCGGCGGGGGCGAGGTGGCAGAGCACGCAGCGGGACTGCACCAGCAGCTCCTCGCCAGCCGTGAGCAGCGCCAGGTCGGGAGAGTCATCGCCGGCGCCACAGGAAAGCGGCGCCAGCCCCAGGATCAGAATCAGCAGCCGGGACCGCATCGCGGACATCCTAGCCGCGGCGAGGACGTTGACGCGGGCTTCGTCAGGCGGAACCGCCGCATCGCGGATTTGGCCCGACCGAAGCGGATTTCCGGTCATAGACTTGAGAGATCATGTTGCGCCGGTTCTTCCTCTGCGCCCTGTCCACGATCCTGCTCGCCGCGCCGGTCGCGGCGACCTGGTCGATCGTGGTCGTCGACCTCGCGACCGGCGAGGTCGCGGTCGCCACCGCCACCTGCCTGACCAACTTCGACCTGCGCGAATCGGTGCCGGTGGTCGTGCCCGGCTACGGCGCCGGCGCCCACCAGTCCTCGGTCGACTCCCTCGGGGTCAACCGCCTGCTCAACTGGCAGCTGCTACAGCGAGGCGTGCCGGTCGACGAGATCCTGCAAGAGATCAAGGACGGCGACTCGCTCAAGCGCTGGCGCCAGATCGGCATCGTCTCGCTGCGCGGCGACGCTGTCACCTTCAGCGGCAAGGGCTGCGGCGACTGGGCCGGCGGCGTCACCGGGCAGACCGGCAGCCTGGTCTACGCCATCCAAGGCAACGTGCTCACCGGCCAGCCGGTGGTCGACGCGGCCGAGCTCGCGCTGATCAACAGCGCCGGCCCGCTGGCCGAACGCATGCTGCTGGCGATGGACGCCGCCGCCAGCTTCGGCGGCGACGGTCGCTGCTCCTGCTCGGTCCCCTATCCGACCTCCTGCGGCTCGCCGCCGCCGAGCTTCACGAAGTCGGCCCACATCGCCACCTTGCTGATCGGGCGACCCGGCGACCCGCTGGAACCCTGCACCGCGCTGGGTTGCGCCGAGGGGGACCTCTACCTGGCGCTGAACGTCGCCAACGCCCAGGCCAGCGATCCCGACCCGATGATCACCCTGCGGCAGGACTACGACGCCTGGCTGCTGCTCCAGCCCGGCCGCCCCGACGCCTACCGCAGCGGCCAATGGGTCTCGCAGCCGGTCGTCGCGGCCGGCGGCGCCGCGCCGGTGCAGCTGGTGATCGACCTGCACGACCTCGACGGCACACCGATCACGCACGGCGGCCATGCGATCACGCTCGGGCACGACCCGGCCTCGGCCGGCGGCGCCCAGCTCCTGCAGGTGCACGACCACCAGGACGGCACCTACACCCTCGACCTGCAACCGGGCAGCGCGCCCGGTCGCGACCTCCTGCGGGTGCGCGTCGACGACGGCGTGCAGCCGATCACCCTGTGGCCGCCCGCCGAGCTGCTGGTGGCGGCGCCCGCGCCGCTGCCGGTGAACGACCCGCAGCCGGCCGCCGGCCTGCCCTTCAGCGCCCGCGACCTGCAAGCCCAGCTGCTCCCCGATGGCCTGACGGCCTCCTTCCTGGCCGAAGGCCCTGGCGGCCACCGTCGCCTCTACCGCGCCACCCGGCCGGACCCGGCCTCGCCCTTCGCCGGCGCCGAGCGCCTGGCCGCGCCCGGCCTGATCGGCTGGCGCCTGACCGACTTCCACCTCTCCGCCGACGAGCTGGAGCTGATCGCTGCCGCCTACGCCCCGACCGACCCGGTCTCGCGGATCTACCGCGCCACCCGGCCCGACCTGCTGTCCGACTTCGGCCCGCTCGAGCTGCTGCCCGAGCTCGACTCCGGCCTCGGCGAGGGCGGCCCCGCGCTGAGCGCCGATGGCCTGGCGCTGGCCTTCCACTCCACGCGCGACGGAGGCCAAGACCTTTGGTTGGCGCGGCGCCCCGTCGCCGACGGCCGCTTCGCCCCGCCGGTCAAGCTCGCCGCCGCCGCCAGCGCCGACGAGGAGCTGTTCCCGCACTGGACCGCCGGCGGCACCCGGCTGCTGTTCAGCCGCCGCGGCGGCGGTGAGGCCTCGCTGTGGTCCATCGACCGCGAGGCCGGCGGTTGGTC
>CAZXTO010000417.1:0-3117 GCA_964643675.1 uncultured Planctomycetales bacterium | reverse complement strand
CCCAGGCGCCGGTCGCCGGCGAGCCGCTGCGCGGGGTCTCCTCGGTGCAGGTCACCAACGGCGGGGCCGGGTCGACCCCGCTCTACACCTGGCGCGACGGCGACCAGAACCTGGTCAACGGGCCGCAGGAATTCGAGGTCTGCTTCAAGTGCCACAGCAGCTGGACCACCCTCGGCGGCGGCCGCGAGGACCTGGCGCTGAAGACCAATCCCAACAACCCGTCCTGGCACCCGATCCAGCAGGTCGGCCACGACCCGAACATCCACCCCCTTTCCTTCGTCAACGGCTGGAGCGCCAGCTCGGTCACGCTGTGCAGCGATTGCCACCGCAGCAGTGACTCGCAGTCCCCGGCCGGCCCCCACGGCAGCGACGAGCGCAAGCTGCTGGCCGGATGGACCGCGGCCGGGAACAGCCAGGACATGACGCCGGACGCGCTGTGCTTCCAGTGCCATCGCTTCGAGACCTACGCCGACGATCGCGCCAGCGACACGATCCAGGGCTACAGCCGCTTCAACGAGCCGGCGGACGACGGTCACGGCATGCACGTCGACAAGCGGCGGATGTCCTGCAACGGCTGCCACACGGCCCACGGCTCCACCAACTACCCGAGCCTGATGGACATCGACGGGAACCCCGAGCTCGTCAGCTACACCCAGACCGCGACCGGCGGCACCTGCACCGCCACCTGCCACGGCGGCGGCAGCAGCGGCAAGCCGGAGAGCTACAACATCAATTACCCGCGATGAGCCACGCTCGACCGATCGCCGCCCTCGCGCCGGCCGCGCTGCTGCTCGGGCTCCTGGCCTCCTGCGGCAGCCAGGAAGCGCGGCAGGATCTCCCGGCCGCGCCGGCGGCGACCGGCCAGGCCCAGGTCGCGGTGCAGCTGCAGGTGGTCGGCGGACCGAGCTCGCGCTGGGCCGACTTCGCCGGCCTGACCCTGGCCGGAGCGCGCGGCGACGTCGCGCTGGGGCTGGAGGCCGAGCGCATCGAGCTCGGCAGCGCGGCGCGGCTGCTCGCCACCGGCGAGGTCCCGGCCGGCGAGTACCGCGGCCTGCGGGTGGTGCTGGAGCAGGTCTACGCCTCCGACCCGGCCGAGGAGGGGGTCGGCATGCTGCTGCGCAACGCCAGCACCCTGCTGCCCTTGCCGATGAATCTCGGCGACGGCGACACCGTGAACCTGGTGCTGCGCCTGGACCTGGGCCGCTCGCTGCCGGACGCGGTGACCTTCGACCCGACCTGGTCGCTGTCGATCGCCGGCTCCTTGCTGTCCTTCGAGATGGTGCTGGCGGCGGACGGCCGCGCCGGCGGGGTGGCGGTGGTCGACCGCAAGCGGATGCGCATGCACCGCAGCCTGCTGCCCGGCCACGGCGTGTCCGGGCTGGTGCTCGGCCAGGCCAGCAGCGAGCTGTTCGCGATCGACGCCTCCACCGACGAGGTGGTGGTCTTCGACCTCGCCCAGGGCAGCGAGCGCGATCGGCGTCGGCTGCCTTCGGGCGGCCGGCCGAGCTGGGCCACCCACCTGCCCGACGGCGCCGGCCTGGCCGTCAGCCTGGGCGGGCGGCGCGAGCTGGAGTTCCTCGAGCTGCCGAGCATGCTGGCGACCGACCGCGTCGCCACCGGTCGCGCGCCCGGGCGGCTGCTGACCTCCTCCGAGCAGCGCCGCATCTACGCGCTGCTGCCCGAGTCCCACGAGCTGGTGGTGTTCTCCACCGACACCCGCGAAGTGATCGCCGACCGGGTGCTCGAAGCCGGCCCGGCCGACCTGGCCCTGAACCGCGAGCAGGACCTGCTCGCGGTGGTCTGCTCCCGCGCCGGCCGGCTGATGCTGATCGACGCCGCCTCGCTCGAGACCCGCGCCTCCTGGTTCGTCGGCAACGGCCTGCGGGCGGTGCTGTTCGACTCGCAGGAGAACCGCGCCTTCGTCGCCACCGCCTCGCCGCCGCGCCTCTTCGCGGTCGACCTGGCCACCGGCCAGACCGGCCCGCCGGCGGTGCTGCCCTCGGCCGCCGCCGACCTCGAAATGGACCCCGAAGGGCGCCTGATCTGGGCCGCCTGCCCCGGCGCCGGCCGCATCGTCGCGGTCGACCGCTTCCACCTCCGTATCCGCGCCGAGATCCCCGTCCCCGGCGCCCCCGACCGCTTGCTGCTGCCCGGCTTGCGCCGACCGTGACCTCGCCTCGAGGGAGCCGCCTCGCGCCGGTCCTGCTCGCCACCCTGCTGGCGGGCTGCGCCACCAACGATCGCGGGCGCTTCCGGCAGTCCTTCGGCCAGACCGACGCGGAGGGCACGAAGACCACCGAGACCACCTCGCTGGTCGACCTCTCGACCTCGCGTCGCCTATCGCAGACCTGGGAGCTGCGCGCCGCTGACCGCAGCGTGCGGCGCAGCGGCACCGCCACCGCGCCGGGCGTGGCGAGCACCTCGAGCCAGACCCTGACCCACCAGCCGACGGTCGACCTGAGCCACAGCTCGGATCTGTTCGACATCGACCTCAGCGCCGACCGGCGCTGGAGCCGGCAGTCCTCGGCCGGCTTCGAGAACACGCAGGTGCGCGACAACGTGTTCGGGCGGCTGGTCTACCACCCCTCGAACCTACCCCTCTTCAGCCTGCAGTCGGAGCAGACCCGCTCGCACGACGACCGCAGCCTGGACACCACCGAGACCCGCACGGTGCTGCGGGTCGACCACAACCTCGAGGACTTCGGCTTCTTCAGCGAGGTCGCCCGCCAAACCCTCGAGGACCACTCGATCCAACAGACCCAGGAGCGGGACGACTTCATCTTCGGCACCAACGCCTCCTGGACCGACGAGGACGGCTTCTACGACAGCAGCCTGAGCCTGTTCCATTCGCGCTACGAGATCACCGAGCGCGGCGCCACCACGGGGCTGGGGCAGCTGCCGCTGGCCAGCGGCCTGTTCGACATCGACACCACGCCCACGCTCGGCACCTTGTCGCTGAACGCGGCGCTGGTCGACGGCGACCTGCTCGGCGGCGCCGGCATCGAGATCGGCGGCATCGGCGCCGGCGGCGGGGTGGACCGCAACATCGGCTTCGACCAGCGCGCGGTGCCGCGCGACGTCGAGGAGATCCACGTCTACACGGACGCCCCGTTCACC
>CAZXTO010000416.1:0-3126 GCA_964643675.1 uncultured Planctomycetales bacterium | reverse complement strand
GGCAGCGGGTCGGCGGCGGCGGCGGCCAGGGCCTCGGCGGCGGCGGCCTCCGGGTAGAGCTGGTGCCAACGGTAGGAGGCGGCGTGGAGGCGCGAATCGCGCTCGATCGCCACCACCCAGCTGTCGTCGAGCAGCTCGAGCAGGTCCTCGTCCGGCGGCGGCGTCACCAGCAGCGGCTCGGCCTCGGCGGCGTGACGCTCGGGGGCGGCGCTCGGCGGCTCGAACACCAGCACCGGGCTGGGCTCGGCCGGCTGCTGGATCAGCTGGATCACCGCCATCACCGGGATGCTGCCGGCCACCGTGACCAGCAGGGCGGCGGCGGTGCGCAGCAAGCGGTTCTGGCGCAGGGCGCGGCGGAAGCTCCAGCCCGGCTCGTGGGCGGTCTGCAGCCGGGTCAGGAAGCCGGGCGAGAGGCGCGGCGCGGCGTGGGCGCGGCGCAGCTCCTCGGCGAAGGCGTCCAGGCGCTCCCGCTCGGCGGCGTCGGGCAGGCGCTCGCTCATCGCGGCTCCTCCCCCGCGCGCGGGTCGAGGGCGGCGACGCGCTCGCGCAGCCGCCGCAGGGCGTAGTAGACGCGGGACTTCACCGTGCCGACCGGGATGTCGAGGATCACGCTGACCTCCGCATAGGGCAGCCGTTGGAGCACCGCCAGCTCGAGCAGCTCGCGGGTGTCGGCTTCGCACTGGGCCAGCGCCAGGCGCAGCTGGGCGGCGCGATCGTGGGCGTCGGCCGCGGCGACCGGGCCGGGCAGGCGCTCGTCGGGCGAGTCGAGCACGCCGTCGCCGGCCGTGATCGGGCGGTGGCGGCGGCGGGAGTCGATCCACAGGTTGCGGGCGATGCGCAGCAGATACGCGTCGAGCCGGCCGCTCTCCTGGTAGCGGTCCATGCTGTTGAGGACGCGGAGGAAGACATCCTGGCTCAGGTCTTCTGCGGTGGATTCTTGGGCGCCGAGGCGCAGGAAGAAGCCCTTGAGCCGAGGTCCCATGGTCTCGACCAGCTCGGCAAGGGCGGCCCGGTCCCCGTCACGGGACCGACCGAGCAGGTCGTGGGATCCGCCGGTCATCGGCTTCTCCCCCGGGTCAACGGGCCGAAATCCAGCGGGTTCAAGACTTTCCCTCGGAAATCCCGAGCTCGGGGAGGGCCTGGAAGGCCTCCAGGCGCTGACGGGAGACCGGGCCGGTGGCCTGGAGCCGCAGCTCCCGCTGCTCCCCCTCTCCGGAAAGCCGGATCTCGAGCCGGTCGGTCGGCAACCAGTCGGCCATGCGCTCGGCCCATTCGGCCACCACCACCGCCGCCGCGAAGCGCTCGACCAGCCCCTCGGCCAGCACCCCGTCCATGCGCTGGTCGAAGTAGGCGTCCAGGTGCAACATCGGCACCGGGCCGTCGTACTCGTGGCACAGCAGGTAGGACGGGGAGGCGACGGCGTCGCGCACCCTTAGGCCGGCAGCCAGGCCGCGGCTGAAGGTGGTCTTGCCGGCGCCGAGCTCGCCGCTCAGGGCCAGGAAGTCCCCCGCCTCGAGCAAGGCGCCGAGGCGGGCGCCGGCGGCCACGGTGGCCTCCGGCGAGGGGCAATCGAGGCGCAGCTCCAGCGGGGCTCCGGTCATGCCCAGTCGTACCCCCAGCCTTCGGCGTCGAGGTCGACCGCCTCGCCGTCCACCTCCCAGCGCAGCTTCTTGCCGGGCAGCACGTCGCCGATCACGTGCAGGCCGGTGCGCTTCAGCAGCGGATCCTCGAGCGCGCGCCGGGCGTGGACCGGCCGCAGGCAGGCCAGCAGCTCGTAGTCCTCGCCTTCCTCCAGGGCCGAGCGCCAGCCGTCCTGGCCGTGACGCAGGCGCTTCGACAAGGGCAGCGCGTCCAGCTCCACGCGGGCGCCGACCCCGCTGGCCTCGAGCAGGCGCGGCAGGTCGGCGGCGAGGCCGTCGCTGAGGTCGATCATGGCGTTGGCGAAGTAGCGGTCGACCAGGGCCCGGCCCTCCATCAGGCGCGGCTCCGGCATCAGGTGGCGCCCGCTCGAGACCGCGTCGCCGAGGCGCCCGGTGACGAGCAGCCAGTCACCGGCCTTGGCGCCCGCGCGGCCCGGCGCCTGGCGGCTGCCCTCGCGGCCGATCACGGTGCAGCTCAGCACGATCGAGGGCGCCTGGGTCAGGTCGCCGCCGATCACCGAGCAGCCGAACAGCTCGCACTCCTCGAGGAAGGCCTTGGCCAGCCGGCGCAACCAGCGCAGCGGGGTGGCGCGCGGCGCGGCGATGTTCCAGGCCACCGCCCACGGGGTGGCGCCGGCCGCGGCCAGGTCGCTGAGGCTGCGGCGCAACAGCTTGCGGGCCATCGCCGCCGGCGAGCTGCCCTCTTCGAGGTGCACCCCGGGCACCAGCTGGTCGGTGCTGAGCGCCAGCCGGCTGCGGACCGGCGGCACCAGGCGGGCGCAGTCGTCGCCGGGCCCGGACAAGCCCTTCCTTCGGAGGAAGGAAGAGCGGAAGATATCGTGCAGGACCTGTTCGCCGTGCTTCATCCTCGTCCACTCCCCCGCCCCGACTCCGGTCTGACGACCGCCGAGACTCTCTGGCTCGTGCTGCTGGGGGGCTGCGCCACGGCGCTGATTCTATGGACGCTGGGCCGAGAGTTGGACCGCGCCAAGTCGCGCCACGCCGAGGACATGATGGACGCCCTCGCCGGCCACCTCGAACTGGCCCTCGGCAGCGGCCTCGAAGCCTGGCCCGAGGGCGTTCCCGCGCTGCACGGCCCCGGCACCCTGCCCGAGGGTGACTGGACTGGCGCCCGGCCGCTGGCCGAGGTCCTCCCTCCCGGGAGCTTCGTCCCGTCCGACCCCTGGGAGCGGGCCTACGTGGTGGTGCGCGACGCGGACGGCCGCGCGCGGCTCTCCTGCGGCGGCCCGGACGGCCGCCTCGAGACCGCCGACGGGGACGGCCTCGGCGCCCGCGTGCTGGGCTGAGCCCCAGCGCGGCGCGGCCGGCGATCCCTCGTTCAGGCTTCGAGGCGGCGCCAGGCCGCCGCCAACTCCGCCAGCCGCTCCGGCTCCCGGGCCGCGCGCAGCACCGCCACGCCGTGGGCGCCGGCCTGGTGGCAGGCCTCGACCTGCTCGGCCTCGCCGATGCCGCCGATCGCGATCAC
>CAZXTO010000415.1:0-3134 GCA_964643675.1 uncultured Planctomycetales bacterium | reverse complement strand
TCTCCCGCGCCCGCCACCGGCAGGTGGATCACGACGATCTCCTGCGGCTCGTCCTGGGCCGCGTGCTCCAAGCTCAGGGTCCGGCCGTCGAATTCGACCTGGACCGCCCAGCGGCGGCCGCGCGGCACCTCGAACTCCAGGTGGTCGTTGGTGTCGGCGCCCTCGTCCTTGGTCGTGCCCTCGAACAGGATCTCGGGGTCCTCGGCGTCCACCAGGCGCAGCGCCGCCGCCACCCGCGGGCCGTCGGCGCCGTCGCGCACGTCGATCATCAGGCGGCTGCGGTCTTCGCGCGCGGCGGCGCCGTCGCGCGGCGCGTAGCGGTCGGTGACGTTGACCGCCTGCACGCCCCAGTCGACCTCGCTCCAGACCATCGGCAGCTCGACGCCGGTGCGGGCGTAGCTGACGGCGTAGATCGCGCTCATCTTCGAGTCGCGCAGCGCCAGCCGGGCGTCGCCCTCGAACCAGGCGTGGTTCAGGCCGCGGCCGTCGGGCTCGGCGGCGCCGGTGAAGTGCCAGCCGTCGTCCCAGACCTCGACCCAGGTGTGGTTGCCGGGCTTGTTGGCCCAGCGCGGGATGCCGGCCAGCCGCGCCGGCACGCCGACCGCTCGGCAGGCGTCGGCCAGCAGGATCGACAGCCCGGTGCACGAGGCCATGCCGATCTCGATCGACTCCGACGGGCTCTGGTCAGCGCGGCGGCGCTGGGTGGAGTATTTCACGCCCAGCTCGGGGAAGATGAGCTCGTTCAGCCGCTGCGCGGCGGCGGCGGCGGACTCGCAGTCGGCCACCACCGGCATCCAGCGCTGGTAGAAGTCCTTGCGCCAGGCTTCCCGGGTCTCGCTGACGTGGGCGTAGGGCAGCACGTCGTTGAGGAACACGGCCTCCGGGATCGCCGCGGCCCACGGCGCCTCGGCGCGGGCACGGTAGGCGTACTCCAGGTTCTCGAGCACGATGGCGAGGTCGATGCCGCGCAGGTCGCGCTCGGGCATGTGGGCGAGCAGGAAGGCGGCGCCGGGGCGCTGGGTCTCGGGCAGGCCGCCGAGCGCTTCCAGCCAGGCGGCGCGCCGCGCGTCGTCGCAGCGGGCCAGGGCCTCGTCCACTTCGGGCGGCCACCAGGCCGGGGTGCCGGCCGGGCCGGGCGGGGACGGGTCCTGCTCGGTGTCAGACACCTGTTGCAGAACGGTGTCAGCCACCGGCCCAGACACCTGCGCCGAGGTCCCCTGCAGCGACCAGATCCGGCGGTCCTGGCGGATCGAGACGCCGTCCAGGGTCGCGCGCCAGCCGTCGGGTTGGGGCAGCAGGGCCGCCGGTGACTCCATACCGAGTTCCTCGAAAGTGCGGGCCCAGCGCCCTTCCTGGCCGTGGAAGGCCTTCTGCGCCTCGTAGATCCGGATCAGCTCCCGGCGCGCCGGCAGCTGCGGGTCGGGCCGGAAGGCGGTGGTACCCGGCGCCGCGGTCGAGAACTGCAGGTAGCCCCACTGCTCGGGCAGGTGCATGTTGATCCGCCCCTGCGGCGACCACACCCAGTTGTCCTCGGGGGTGTCCGGCAGCTTCTGGTAAACACCGTTCACCACCTCGTGCTGCCACTGCACGCGCGAGAAGTTGATCCGCCACTGGTCGCCGTCCCGAGGCGGCGACGGCCGGTTGGCGAACTCCGCCAGCACCGCCCAAGGAAGCGCGATCTCCACCGACCAGCCGCGGTCGACGTCCGAAGGATCGTTCAGGCTGCCGTCGATCCACACCGCCGTCTGCAGCCCCGGGATCTCCCACTCGTTCAGCGCCGGCCCGCCGTCGATGTAGGGCTTCACCAGCCGCAGGTCCCAGCCGGTGTTCAGGGCGTTGATCTCGAACTCGTAGTACTGGTGGGTGTCGCCGTCGGGGTCGAGGAAGACCTCGAAGTCGTTGTCGTGGAAAATCACCGAGTCGTGCTCGGTCAGCGTGCCCCAGACGTGCGGCTCGTCCATCCACGCGCCGACGTAGAGGAACTCCTCGTCCCACAGCATCTTGGCGCGGGTGGCGAAGCGCGGCGCCGGCAGCGGCGGGGTGCCCTGGATGTCGATGAACTCCCCGGTCCAGTCGGCCGCGGCCCAGGCTTCGTCGTCGAGCCGGCCGTCGACCTCGGGGGAGCCGAGATAGCAGACGTATCCGCGCGGAATGCCGGCCTCGGCGTCGTTCGGCTCGCCGCAGCCCTCGGCGCGGAAGCCGGGGCCGCCGCAGGCGGCGCCGATCAGGGTGAGGATGGGCCAAAGATGGGGCAGAGCTCGCATCGCGGCGTCATCCTATCGGGCCTTGCGCGAGCTCGCCCTGCTCGGACCGATCTTCCGACGCTACCGCTGGCGGTACCTCGGCGGGGCGCTGTGCATCATCGGCGCGGTGCTGCTGCGGATGCTGGTGCCGCGCTACCTCGGCGACTCGATCGACGTGCTCAGGGAGGCGGCGACGCCGGCGCAGGGCGCCGGAGCGCCGCTGGCCGGCGCCGAGGCCGCATCGCTGCCCGGCTGGGCCGAGCTGCGCCACCTGCTGTGGATTGGCGCGCTCAGCATCGTCCTGATCGCCGCCGCCGCCGCCGCGGTCCGCACCACCAGCCGGCTGCTCGTGCTCGGCACCAGCCGCCGCGGCATCCACGACCTGCGCGAGCGCGTCTTCGGTCACCTGCTGAAGCTTTCGCCCTCCTTCTACGCCAGCCGCCAGACCGGCGACGTCATGTCGCGCTGCGTCAACGACGTGCAGTTCGTGCAGAGCCTGCTCGGGCCGGTCTTCCTCTACCTGGCCGAGACCGCGGCCCTCTACGTGGTCTGCCTGAGCTTCATGTTCGCGATCGACCCGGCGCTGACGCTGGTCGGGCTGCTGCCCTTCCCGCTGGCGCTGTGGCGGGCGCGGCGCATCGCGGCCCAGATCCAGAAGCTGTCGCGCGCTTCGCAGGAGGGGCTGGCCGAGATCAGCGCTCGCGTCGACGAGAGCCTGTCCGGCCACATGGTGGTCAAGGGCCTCGCGCTCGAGGACTTCGACCGCGAGCGCTTCGAGGGTCGCTGTCGGGAGTACCGCGACCTCAACCTCCAGCTCACCCGCGCCCGCTCGCGCATGCAGGCGATGATGATCGGCCTGAGCGCGGTCGGCCCGCTGGTGGTGCTGCTGGT
>CAZXTO010000414.1:0-3147 GCA_964643675.1 uncultured Planctomycetales bacterium | reverse complement strand
GTCACGGAGATCCTGGGCATCGCCGTCGGCGACGCCTTTGGCTCGGCGGTCTTGTCCCTCGGCGACTGGGACGGGGACGGCCGCGAGGAGATCGCTGTCGGCGCCCCGGGCGCGGCGGGGCCGGCCGGTGGGGGCCAGGGCTTCGTCCGGGTCTATGACGGCTCCACGGGGGCCTTGCTCGGCGAGGTCGTTGGACGTTCGGCCGGCGCCGCCTTCGGACATAGCCTTGCCGCCTACGATGGCGACGGCGACGGTCGCAAGGAGCTGGCGGTCGGCGCCCCAGGGGCCTTCGGCGGCGACGGCGCCGTCCACCTGTTCCAGTGGTCGCAGAACGCGCTGGTCGAGCTGCTGGCGAGCCCGGTGGCCGGCCGCGTCGGGAGCGGCGAGGCCTTCGGTTTCGCCCTCGCCGCGGGAGGTGTCATCCCCCGGCACCGGGTCGAGTGGCTGCTGATCTCGGCGCCGCTGGCCGATGACAACGGCGTCGACTCCGGTGCCTTGGCGGCCCTGGCCCTGAGCCAGGTGGTGAAGCGTTTCACGCCTACCGGCCCTGGCGCCGGCCTGGGAGCCAGCCTCGACGTCGTCCGCGAGGGCGAACACGCCTGGATTGCCGCGGGCGCTCCCGCCCTGGACAAGGTCGTCATCCTGGATGCCTTCAGCGGCAAGGTCCGCCCTTCTGTGCACGGCTATCCGGGCACCGGCTTCGGCACCGCCCTGGCCTTCCTCGGCGACCGCAATTTTGACGGCCGCCCGGATCTGGCGGTGGGTGCGCCGCAGGACGGCGCCGGCGGCCAACTGGAGGTCCTCGACGTCTTCGGCAGCGGCATCGCGCGGCCGCTCTGGACCATGGCCGGCGAACCCGGCAGCGAGCTGGGGACCGCCGCCGCCTTACTCGGCGACCTCACTGGGACCGATCAGCCGGAGTTGGCGATCGGTTGCCCGCAGCTCGCGGACGCCAGCGGTGTGGCCCGGGGCGGCGTCGAGGTGTGGTCGCCGGATGGAAGCCGGCCGCCGTTGAGCCTGGAATTGCTCGACCCCCTGGTCCTGGACAGCCAGGTGAGCTTGGAGTGCCGCGAGATGATCGACCACTCCGATCTCTATTGGTTCGTCGGCACGGCCGACTCGCCGAGCACCTCCGCCGGCGGCCTCTCCCTCGGGATCAGCGGCCTCTTCGGCGGGCTCCCGGGCAGCGACTACTTCGCCCATCACTGGGACGTCACCGGCGGGGTGAGCCAGGAGAGCTTCGCCCTGCCGATCAGCTTCGGTCCCGGGGAGGAGGTCTACTTCCAGGTGGTCGAACTCCGGGGCCAGGCCGAGCGGCCCAGCAGCGTCGTCGGAGGCGTGATCGAGGACCGGGAAATGGAGTGCTTCCTCGACCGGCCGATCGAGGTCTTGCAGACCAGCTTGCTCCAGACCCGTTACGCCCACCGTCAGACCTCCGCGATCGTCTACTACTTCCTCGGCCAGCAATTCGGCTCAGAGACCTTCTTGGGTATCCACACCGGCTTGGCCTCTCCCTACTTCGTGGTCAACCCGCCGGGCACTTTCCCCGATGCCTACGGCAATGCCAGCTACTCCTGGCAGGTGCCGTCGGAGATCAACAGCCACTCCATCCAGGGCCTCTTGGTCTACCTCACGAGCGTCTCGTGGTTCCAAGGCAACGAGCGTTGGACCTATACCGGGCCGCACCTGATCCGCTGAGCCTCCGCCAGCATCGGGGAAGGCGCGGATAGAATGCGCGGTCCATGTCCAGCGACCGCCCGATCCGAGTCCGCTTCGCGCCTTCCCCGACCGGCCGCCTGCACGTCGGCGGCGCCCGCACCGCGCTGTTCAACTGGGCCTACGCCCGCCGCCACGGCGGCAGCTTCGTGCTGCGGGTCGAGGACACCGACGAGGGCCGCAACAGCGAGGAGTCGCTGCGCTCGATCCTGGATAGCCTGCGCTGGCTGGGCCTGGACTGGGACGAGGGGCCGGAGCGGGACGGCGACTTCGGGCCCTACTTCCAGTCGCAGCGGCGCGAGTCCTACGCCGCCGCCGCCGAGCGCGGCCTGGCCGAGGGCTGGCTCTACCGCTGCTTCTGCTCGCCCGAGCGGGTGGCCGAGCTCAAGGAGCGCCAGCGCGCCGAGAAGCAGGCCGCCATCGGATACGACCGCGCCTGCCGCGGCCTGGCCAAGGAGGAGTCAGAGCGCCGCGCCGCCGCTGGCGAGGACTTCGTGCTGCGCTTCGCGGTGCCCGATGACGAGACCGTCAACGTGCGCGACCACATCCGCGGCGAGGTGGTGTTTCGCAGCGCCGAGGTCGAGGACTGGGTGGCGGTGCGCACCGGCGGCATGCCGACCTACAACTTCGTCTGCGCGCTCGACGACGCGGCGATGCAGATCAGCCACGTCATCCGCGGCGAGGAGCACCTCGCCAACACGCCCAAGCAGGTGCTGCTGTGCCGCGCGCTCGGCCTGCCGGAGCCGGAGTTCGCCCACGTGCCGCTGATCCTCGGGGCCGATGGCAAGAAGCTGTCCAAGCGCACCGGTGACACCGCCCTCGGCGATTACGAGCTCAAGGGTTACCCGCCCGAGGCGATGTTCAACTTCCTCGGCCTGCTCGGCTTCGCCATCGACGACAAGACCGACGTCTTCACCCCCGAGCAGCTGGTCGCCGCCTTCGAACTCGGCCGGATCAACAAGGCCGGCGCGGTCTTCGACACCGACAAGCTGCACTGGCTCTGCGGCGAGTACCTGCGCCAGACTGACGACGCCGAGCTGGCCCAGCGCCTACTGCCCTGGCTCGAACAGGCCGGCCTGGTCGATGACGGCACCGACCCGGCCTGGGTCGCGCGGCTGGCCGGCGCCTTCCGCGAGCGCCTGCGGCTCTACGGCGAGATCGCGGAGCAGGCCGCCTTCCTCGCGGGGGAGCGGGCCGAGGCCGATGGCAAGGCCGCCAAGGCCCTGGCCGACGCCGACGCCCCCCGGGTGCTGCAGGCCGCCGCCCAGGCGCTGGCCGCGCTGCCCGAGCCGGACTTCCCGCCGGCCGATTTCGGCGCCTGGACCAAGCAGCTCGCCGGCGAGCTGGAGCTCGGCATGGGCAAGGTCATGAAGCCGCTGCGCGCGGCCCTCAGCGGCACCCTCGGCGGCCCGCCGGTGGACGAGATCCTGG
>CAZXTO010000413.1:0-3169 GCA_964643675.1 uncultured Planctomycetales bacterium | reverse complement strand
CGTCGGCCGACCGGCGGCGGCGCTGGCCCTGGAGCCCGAGCTGCTGAGCGGCGAACTGCCGGTGCTGCCGCTCGACCTGGCCGCCGCGGCGCGGGTCGACCCCGGCGAGCCGGTGGCGGAGCTCGACCGCCTGCCCGAGCCGGCCGGCCTGATCCACCTGGCCGCCCTGAGCTTCCCGCCCGCCTGCGAGCGGGATCCGGACCTGGCGCGGGCGGTCAACGTGACCGGCCCGGCGCGGCTCTACGAGCAGCTGCTGGCGCGTTGGCCGGAGCTGCCGGTGCTGCACGTCTCGAGCGGCCACGTGTACCGGCCGCAGCCGCAGCCGCTGCGCGAGGAGCAGCCGCTGGAGCCGGTCAACGTCTACGGCGCCACCAAGCTCCAGGGCGAAGGCGTGGCGCTCGGCCTGCGCGACCGCGGCCACCGGGTCACGGTGGTGCGCCCCTTCAACCACACCGGTCCGGGGCAGGCCTCCAGCTTCGCCCTGCCGAGCTTCGCGCTCCGGCTCGCGGCGCTCGAGGCCGGCGGCGGCGGCGCGCTCGAGGTCGGCCGGCTCGACGCGGTGCGCGACTTCCTCCACGTGCGGCAGGTGGTGCAGGCCTACCTCGGTCTGCTGGAGCGGGCCGGCGAGGCCGACCTGGTGAACCTCTGCTCGGGCCGCGGCCGCAGCATGCAGGAGCTGCTGGACGGGCTGCGGGCGCGCTTCGACGAGCGGGTCGAGCTGCGTCAGGACCCGGGTCGATTGCGCGGGGCGGCCGACGCCGATCGCCTGGTGGGGGACCCGGGCCGGCTGGCCGGCCTGCTCGGCGCGGCGCCGGAGCTGGACCTCGACGCCCTGCTCGACGAACTGGCTGCGGACGCCCGCCGCCGGGTGGCCGCGGGCGAGGACCTGAGCCGCGCCTGAGTCGACTCAGGCGCCGCCGCGGTAGCGCTTGACCCAGGACAGCAGGGCCGGACCGGGGCAGGCCGTGCCGCGCATCTCGGCGTGGCCGTGGACCTCGTGGCGGGCGATGCCGTAGTGGCTGCGCAGGGTGCCGACCAGCTCGTCCAGCGCCGCCAGCTGCGCGCCCGGGATCGACTGCACGCGCAGGTAATCGCCGCCGCGCTCGGGGTCGGCGGCGAAGTTGCCGAGCAGGCACACGCCGACGTTGCCGATGTTGTTGTCGCCGTAGGCGTGGGCGCCCTGGTACTGCAGCGGCCGTCCTTCGATCACGCGACCTTCGCGGTCGATCAGGAAGTGGTAGCCGAGGTCGGCCCAGCCGCGGCCGTCCTGGTGGAACTGCTGGATGCGCCGGACCTCGGCCTTGGTGGCGGCCAGCGAACCGGAGTGCAGCGGCTCGGCGCTGTGGTGGACGGTGATGCGCCAGGGCGGCTGCATCGGCTCGTGGTTGGGGCGCAGCGGCCGCGCGTGCCACTGGCTGCGGCCGACGTCGACCGCCCCGCGCAGCGGACCCGGGCCGTTGGCCGGCTGGGCCACCGCGAGGGCGCCCTCGGGCAGGTAGGGGTCGAGGCGGGCGAGCAACGCCGGCTCGGCGTGCGGCGCCCGGCCGCGCCCGATCTCGAGCAGGAAGCGGCACTCCTCCTGCTCCGGCCCGGCCAGGCCGGACTCGGCCAGCAGCAGGTGGGAGTGGGCGGAGTCGACGCGGTCCTCGAGCAGGTAGCTGAGGCCGATGCCGTATTCGGCCTGGGCCTGCTCGCGGGCGGAGAGCCAGCCGACCTGGGCCTCGCGGAAGGACAGGCGGGCCTCCACCGGGCGACCCAGATCCAGGTAGAGCTGGCCGAGACGGAGGCGGGCCTCGTCGCGGTCGGCGGTGGCCATCCGCGGCAGGCGCTCCTCCCACCAGCGGATCCGCTCCTCGAGGGGGAGGTCGCCGGGCGGGGCGGGGGCGGGCGCTTCGAGCGCCATCGCCTCGGGCTTGGCGGCCGGCGGGGCCGTGCAGCCGGGGAGCAGGGGCAGCAGGAGGACGGTGCCGAGCGCAGCCAAGGAGCGGAAGGATGCCGCGTGCATGGGCCGCAGCCTACCGCGCGGCTTTCCCGCTTTTCCAGCACGCGAGGCTAGGATTCCGGCATGGCTGCTCACTTCCTGGTGTTCGAGGGCCCGGACGGCTGCGGCAAGTCGACCCAGGCCGAGCGCCTGGTGGCGCGGCTGGAGGCCGCCGGCCGCCGGCCGCTGCACCTGCGCGAGCCTGGCACCACCCCGATCGGCGAGCGCCTGCGCGAGCTGCTGCTGGCCCCCGAGCGGGAGTCCTGGGATCCGCGCACCGAGGCGCTGATGTTCTTCGCCGCCCGCAGCGAGCTGCTCCGGGCCGAGGTGGCGCCCGCCCTGGCCGCCGGCCGCGACGTGATCTGCGAGCGCTTCACGCCCTCGACCCTGGCCTACCAGGGCCAGACCCCGGAGCTCGAGGCCTTCGTGCTGCAGCTCGACGAGCTGGTTGTGGGGAAGGAGCTGCGCCCGGACCGGGTCCTGATCCTGGACCTCGACGGCCACGAGTCCTTGGCCCGGGCCAGCGGCCGCGGCGCCGCCGACGGCTTCGAGGCTCGCGGCGTGGAATTCCAGGAGCGGGTCCGGCGCGGCTACCTGCGTTACGCCGAGGCGCGGCCGGAGCGCAGCCGGGTGATCCCGGTCGGCGGTCTCGACCCGGACCAGGTCGAAGCCGAAGTCGCCGCCGCCCTCGGGGAGCTGCTGCCGGCATGAGCCTGGTCCTCGACCGCCTGGAGCGCGAATTGGAGCGGGACCGCGCCGCCGACGCCTACCTGTTCGTGGGCCGCTCGCGCCGCGCCCTGCGGGGCTTCGCCGTCGAGGCCGCCGGTCGATTGCTCGGCGCCCGCGGCCCGGCTCTCGAGCACCCCGACTGCGAGCTGTTCGACCCGGAGGAGCTGGGCGTGAAGGGGCTCAAGGTCGAGCACGTCGCCGAGCGCCGCGACGGCGTGCCCTGCGTCGAAGGGGCGCTGCGCTTCCGGCCGGTGGCGGGGGAGCGGCGCTGCCTGATCCTGCTCGAGGCCGACCACATGGGGCCCGATGCCCAGGCCGCCCTGCTGAAGACCGCCGAGGAGCCGCCGGCGGGGACCGTGCTGCTACTGACGGCGGCCGACCTGTCGCCCCTGCTGCCGGCGCTGCGCTCGCGCTGCCGCACCTACCGGGTGGCGGCGCCGCCGGCCGAGGAGCTGGCCC
>CAZXTO010000412.1:0-3182 GCA_964643675.1 uncultured Planctomycetales bacterium | reverse complement strand
CCCGCTGACCGGCGCGCTGCTCAAGGTGGTCCAGTCCTAGCCGCTCCAGGCCTGGCGCCCGGACGGCCAGTCGGCCTACTACCGCAAGGGCGCGCCCGGCGGCGGCGGCGGCGGCCAGCTGCAGGTGCTGGCGGTCGGCCCGATCGTGCTCGGCGCCGGCTCCTCGGTCAGCGCCAACGGCGGCATCGGCCACGGCGGCGAGTCGACCATCTTCAGCGACCACCAGGTCTCCGGCTCCGGCGGCGGCAGCGGCGGCCACATCGTGCTGCACTCCGCGACCCGGATCGACCTCAGCGCGCTGCCGGTCGGCTCCGCCAGCAACGCGGCGCAGCTCTCCCAGCTCGACTTCACCGACGCCGTGACGGCGGTCGGCGGTCGCCGCGGCTGGGCCGCCTCCTACCTCGACGGCGACGGCAACAGCGACCTGATGGCCGGCCGCGGCGGCGCGGGCGGCAACGGCGTGATCCAGTTCCACGTGCCCGACCTGGACGAGGACCTGGTGTGGCCGGCCTCGGCGGCCGCCGGCATCCGCGACTACGTGCACCACGGCCAGCCGCAGGGCCGCGCCGCCGACCCCGACCGGGTCGAGGAGGTGCTGCGCTTCTTCGCCCGGCCGCAGCCCTACGTCCTGGTCCCGCTGTTCGCCGCCAAGTCCCAGGCCCAGAGCAGCTGGATCGACAGCGGCCTGGCCGGCCTGCGCGAACCGGCCCAGGGCGACGGCCCCTTCCCGGATTGGGCCGACCCCAAGCTGCGCTTCGCCGGCATCGGCGCCGAAGGCGAGGTGCCGCGCGACGCCGGCCGGGTGCAGCCCCTGCCCGACCTGCTGGTGGCCGGGCAGGCGGCGGCCGACTTCGCCTCCGAGCGCCTGATCGTGAGCGACGCCTCGCAGCTGTTCGCGGGCCAGGAGCACTTCCTGCGCGCGCCCACCACCCTGATCGGCTACGACCTGATCCCGAACGTGGACCGACGCCTGGACCACCACGAGGTGGTCGCCGCCAGCTACGACCCGGCCCGCGACGAGCTGCGCCTCGACACCAGGGTGGCCGACGGCTCGATGCTGTTCTCCTTCGACCCCGGCAAGGACTGGGCGCTGCGGCCCAAGTTCTTCCGGCTCGACACCCTCGGGGTCAAGGACGGGCTGCCCGACTCGGTGGCGGTCGAGGTCCTGTTCCAGGGCGTCGACGATCCGGAGCTCGGCGTCCCGACCGACTGGACCGCCGACCTGGCGCAGCTCAAGGGCATGCGCTTCGTGCGCTACCGCCTCACCTTCGACATCGCCGCCGACGGCCACGGCGTGGGGCCGGCCTCGCCGCGGCCCAGCCTGTCCTACTTCAAGCTGCCCCTGGTGTGGTAGCCGCCCCGCCTCAGAGCTCCTTCTGGGCGCACAGCTCGATCAGGTAGCAGCCGTCGCAGTCCGCGCGCCGCGCGTTGCAGACCGCGCGGCCGTGGTCGATCAGCATGTGGCTGAGCACGGTCCAGGACTCCTGCGGGAACAGCTTCACCAGGTCGCGTTCGACCTTGACCGGGTCCTTCTCCTTGCTCAGGCCCATGCGGCGGGCCAGGCGGCCGACGTGGGTGTCGACCACCACGCCCTCGTTGCGGCCGAAGGCGGTGCCCAGCACGCAGTTGGCGGTCTTGCGCGCGACGCCGGGCAGGGCGAGCAGCTGCTCCATCTGCTCCGGCACCTGGCCGCCGTGTTCGGCCACGATGCGCGCCGCCGCACCGCGGATGTTCTTGGCCTTGTTGCGGAAGAAGCCGGTGGAGCGGATCAGCTCCTCGACCTCCTCCTGGGAGGCTCCGGCCAGGCTGGCGGCGCCGGGGAAGCGGGCGAACAGGGCCGGCGTGACCTGGTTGACCCGCTCGTCGGTGCACTGGGCCGACAGGATCGTCGCCACCAGGAGCTGGAGCGGATCCTCCCAGTCCAGCGCGGTCCGCGACTCGGGATAGAGCTGGCGCAGGCCGGCCAGGATGCGGGCGGCGCGCTCGCGCCGATTGCCGAGGGACTCGCGCGGGAACTTGCTCTTGCTCTTGGCGGGCATCGCCCATCATCCTAGGCGGTCCATGGACGCGCCGTCGGCCGATGAGATGCTCCACCTGCGCCTGCGGGTGCCCGCCGGGTGGGAGGAGAGCCTGATCTGGACCCTGCAGCAGGAGGGCTGGGGAGCGGTGGTGGCCGAGGCTCCCTTCCCGTCCGGGCTATTGCAGGGCGAGGAGCCGCCACCGCGGGCCGAGGCCTGGCTCACCCTGGTCCTGGAGCCCGCCCGGGGCGATGACTTCGCCCGACGCCTGGCCGAACTGGCCGGCGCCTTCGGCTGGGCGGAGGAGGAGTGGGAGCTGGCGGCCGAACGACGCCGCAAGGAGGATTGGGAGGCCCTCTGGCGGCGACGGTGGAGGCCCTTCCGATGCGGCCGCTTCGTGGTTCACGCCGGCTTCCACGCGTTCGACCGGCTCCCGCTCCGCCCGGACGACCGGCCCCTCGAACTCCAGACCGGTTCCGCCTTCGGCACCGGCGGGCACTCGAGCACCCGCATGGCCCTGCGGGCGCTGCAGCGCTGGTTCGCCGAGCGGCCGGCCCGGACCGTGCTCGATCTCGGCACGGGTTCGGGCATCCTGGCGGTGGCGTCGGCCCTGCTGGGGGCGGAGCGGGTGGTCGGCATGGACCCGGATCCGGCCAGCGCCCCGCAGGCCGCGGCCACCGCCCGCGGCAACGGGGTCGGCGATCGCTGCCGCTTCTGGCGCGGGGGCCTGGAGAGCGCCCGCGGCCGCTGGGACTTCGTCTACGCCAATTTGCACTCCGATCTGATCGCCGAGAACGCGGCTCTGCTGGCGGAACGGTCCGCGGCGGGCGGCCGGCTGTTCGCCGGCGGAATCCTCGACCGGAAGGGGCCGAGGACCCTAAGTGCTTTGGAGGGCGTGGGATTCCGACTCGAGCGGGAGCGCCTCCGGGGGCGCTGGCTGACCTTCGAAATGCGGCGCTGAGAGCGCCGCGGGGCCAGCCGGTCAAGGAAGTCGCTTCGAAAATCGGGAAAATTCAGGAAAAAGGCTACAGTTCTTCCTGGCGGGGAGCCGATTTAAGAATTGCTACGCATGGGTTCTCTTTCGAGCCTTCGTCTCGCAGGGGATGGCGAGACGAAGTTAGCAAAGCAAAGGGGAAAAGGAAGCCGGCGGCCGGACGCGAGTCC
>CAZXTO010000411.1:0-3193 GCA_964643675.1 uncultured Planctomycetales bacterium | reverse complement strand
CTCGAGCCGCCCGATCAGGCGCGCGAGCTGGGCCGCATCCTCCTCGTGCCGCGCAGCCCATCGACGCACGCGGGCGTCCGCCAGCGGGTCGCGGCGTTGGTCGAGCGCAGCGTCGACCCGAGCCCAGAACCGGTCGCGGTTCACGCCTCCCTCCATTCGGGTTCGGCGCCGGCGGCGAGCTTGCGGCGGGCGCGGTGCAGGTGCGACTTCACCGTGCCGGTCGGCATCGCCAAGGCAGCGGCGATCTCGCGCACCGATTGCTCCTCGAGGTGGAAGCGTCGTAGCACCTCCTGCTCGAGCTCGGGCAAGCCGCGCAGCAGGAGTTCGACCATCTCGCGTCGCTCCCCGAGGGCGGCGGCCGCCGGCCGGGCCAGGGCCGGGTCGTCGGCGTCGAGGCTGTGGGGTTCGGCGCGGCGGCGGCGAACCAGGTCGAGGAAGGCGCGGAAGGCGGTGGTCCGGAGCCACGGGCCGATCGCCCGGCTGCGGTCGTAGCGATCCCGGGAACGCAGGGCGCGGGTCACGACCTCCTGCTCGAGTTCGTCGGCCTCGGTCGCGCCGCCGGAACGCGCGGCCAGCCCGCGCAGGTACGGGCGCAGGCGGGGCAGTTCGGCGAGCAGGCGCGACTCCACGTGAGACCTACCGCGGCGGCAGGGAAGAGGTTGCGGCGACCCGAGGAGAAATCGGGCGGGCGCCGCGCGAGGGACCAGGATAGTGCCCTCCCTGGCACTCGTGGGGGCAGGATGTTGTCCGCCTGATCGACTCTTTTGCTTTGCAGGAAATGACTTAACCACCCTCAGAGAGGTTTTGGAGATGCTGCTTCCGCGCCCTGCCTTGCGTCCGCCGTGCGCGCTTCCGCAAGACGCCACCGCGTGGGAGGCGGCCAAGTGGATGAAGGTGCGCTCCACCTGCGCCGTCGTCGTCACCGCGGGCGGCCGGCCGGTGGGGCTGGTGACCGACCACGACCTGGTGACCCAGGTGCTCGCCCGCGGCCGCCGCCCCAGCCAGGTGAAGTTGCAGGAGTTGTGTGAGGGTTCCGTGGTCACCATCCAGGCCGACGAGCCGCCGGCCGTGGCGGCCCGTCGTATGCGCGAGCAGGCTGCCCGTTGGCTGGTGGTGGTGGATCAGCACGGGCGCCCGGTCGGGGTGGTCACGATCGAGGACCTGTTCGCGCAGTTCTCGCGCGACCTCGGCCGCCTGTCGGGCGCGGTCGATCGGCTACGCGAACCCGCCGGCAGGGAAGCGCCGCCGGTGCATGAGATCGAGGAGGGCGGCGATGGCCATGCCGGGTGAGAAGCTCCGCCACTTCGGCACCATCGAGGTCGACGCCCCGGTGCGGCGCGCCGCGAAGCTGATGGCGGAGGGCAGCTACTCGAGCCTGGTGGTGACGCAGGGCAAGCAGGCCCTCGGTATGCTGACCGACGGCGACCTGGCGATGCGGGTCATCGCCGAAGGCAGCGACGGCGAAGGCCTGACCGTCGGCGCGGTGATGAGTCAACCGGTGGCCACGGTCAGCCCCGATGAGTCCTATGCCGATCTGGTCGGCAAGCTGTCGGCCTTCCGCGTGCGCCAGCTCCCGGTGGTGGAAGACGGCAAGCTGCGCGGCCTGGTCAGCCTCGACGACCTGATCGAGATCCTGGCCGGCGAGCTGGAGGACCTGGCGATGGCGGTGCGGCACGAGCTCTGGCTGACCCGCATCGGCGAACCCGACCAGCTCAAGGGCGAGGAGGAGATCCGCGAACAGCTCGGCTGGTGCCCGCGCGACCGGCTGAGGAAGACGCCGCAGTAAGCGCGCCCTGCGGAAGCGCGGGCGCGACCGGCTCCGAAACGGTGGCCGGAAGCCGGGTGGAGTTCGCGTAGACTTGGCCGAGCCTCGGCCACCCGTTCGCGATGCCGAATCCCCATCCCCAATCCCCACTCGAGCTCGGCGACGAGAGCGGCCGCGTGCGCGGCTGGACCCGCGGCGTGCCGGTCGAGGACGCCGCCCTGCAGCAGCTGCGCAACACCGCCGCGCTGCCGGTGGTCGGCCCGTGGGTGGCGGCCATGCCGGACGTGCACCTCGGCTACGGGGCCACCGTCGGCTCGGTGGTGCCGACGCGCCAGGCGGTGATCCCGGCCGCGGTCGGGGTGGACATCGGCTGCGGCATGATGGCGGTGCGCACGACGATGAACGCCGCCGAGCTGCCCGACGACCTGCGGGCCTGGCGCCGCGCGATCGAGAAGGCGGTGCCGCACGGTCGCACCGC
Organism: uncultured Planctomycetales bacterium; assembly: GCA_964643675.1. GTDB lineage: Bacteria > Planctomycetota > UBA1135 > UBA1135 > UBA1135 > J029. The sequence goes on along the minus strand of CAZXTO010000411.1, from coordinate 950 downwards.
CGGCACCCCGGCGCGCGACGAGGGCTCTTGGACCGAGCTGCCGAAGCCGGTGCAGAAGGCCTGGCGCGCCATCGAGCCGCGCTTCGCCCAGATCGCCGACAAGCACCCGCAGGTGGCGCGCAAGGTCAACCACGTCCATCACCTCGGCACCCTCGGCACCGGCAACCACTTCATCGAGGTCTGCCTGGACCTCGAGGACCGGGTGTGGTTCATGCTCCACTCCGGCTCGCGCGGGGTCGGCAACCGCATCGGCAGCTACTTCATCGAGCGCGCCAAGAAGGACATGGGCTCCCTGCTCGGCTCCTTGCCGGACAAGGACCTGGCCTACCTGCGCGAGGGCAGCCCGAACTTCGAGGACTACGTCGAGGCGGTCGAGTGGGCGCAGGACTACGCCCGCCGCAACCGCGAGCTGATGATGGAGGCGGTGCTGGCGGCGGTGCGGCGCGTCAAGGGCGTGCGCAAGTTCCAGCTCGAGACCGGCGCGGTCAACTGCCATCACAACTACGTGACCCGCGAGACCCACTTCGGCGAGGAGCTGTTCGTGACCCGCAAGGGCGCGGTGCGCGCCGGCGCCGGCGAGCTCGGCATCATCCCCGGCAGCATGGGCGCGCGCAGCTTCATCGTCCGCGGCAAGGGCAACGCCGACAGCTTCTGCTCCTGCAGCCACGGCGCCGGCCGCGCCATGTCGCGCGGCGAGGCGCGGCGGCGCTTCACGGTCGCCGACCACATGGAGGCGACCGCGGGGGTGGAGTGCCGCAAGGACCAGGCCGTGATCGACGAGACCCCGGCCGCCTACAAGCCGATCGACCAGGTGATGGCGGCGCAGACGGCGCTGGTCGAGGTGGTGCACGAGCTACGCCAGGTCGTCTGCGTGAAGGGATGAGGCTGCGTTCGCTCGGCGTCCTGGTCCTGCTGGCGGCGCTCTGCGTGCTGCTTTGGAAGCCCTGGGG
>CAZXTO010000410.1:0-3204 GCA_964643675.1 uncultured Planctomycetales bacterium | reverse complement strand
GCCTGCGGCTTCAGCGGCCGGCGCTACCCGATCGGCGACCGCTTCGACGCGGCCCGCATCAACTGCAAGGCCCACGGCGCCGACCAGGCCCTGCCGTCGGACCAGATCAGCGGGGACCACACGCCGCAGGGCGTGATCGGGATGTCCGGCAACGTGCGGGAGTGGTGCGGCGACCTGTTCGAGGAGCGCGCCGGCCGCGACGAGGCCGACGAGGTCGACGAAGCCGGCCCCACTTCCCTGGCGGTGGCGCGCGGCGGCAGCTACGCCGACGGCGCCGAGGTCTGCGAGAGCAGCTACCGCTGGCTGTTCCCCGCGCTCGGCACCCGCCTCGCCACGGTCGGCTTCCGCTGCGCCATGGACGTGCGTTGAGCGCCGCTCTCACCGTCGCCCGCGAGACCGGCGCCGCCTGCGCGGACCTGGCCCTGGCGCTGCCGCGGCACCTGATCTCGCTGACCCGGACCGGCCGCCGGCTCGAGGAGTTCCGGCGCCTGAGCCCCGATCCGCTGCCCGCGGCCGCGCTCGCCCCGGAGCCGCCGGCGCCGATGCGACGAGTGCTGCTCTCCTGCGGCGACGTCAGCGGCGAGAGCCACGCCCTCCGCCTGCTCGAGGTGCTCGGCCCGCGCCACCCCGAGCTGCAGGTGGCCGGCTTCGGCGGCCGCCGGCTGGAGCGGGCCGGCATGGAGGTCTGGCAGCCGCTGGCGGACCTCAACGTGATGGGCTTCCGCGACGTCGCCGCCCAGCTGCCGCTGTTCTTCGGCTGCGTGGCTCGCTTCACCCGCGAGCTGCGGCGGCAGCGCCCCGACGCCGTGGTCCTGGTCGACTACCCGGGCCTGAATCGCCACCTGCTCCGCATCGCCCAGCGCGAGGGCGTGCCGGTGATCGACTACATCGCCCCGCAGCTGTGGGCCTGGGCGCCCTGGCGGATCCGCGACTTCCGGCGCGCCGACCGCCTGCTGACGATCCTCCCCTTCGAGGGTGACTGGTATCGGGCTCGCGGCGCCTCCCCGCGCTACGTCGGTCACCCGCTGGGCGACGCCCTGGCGGAGGCCGCCGCCGACGAGCAAACCCCGCCCCCGCTCGACCCGGAGCGGGAGTGGGTCGGGATCCTCCCTGGCAGCCGGCGGCGCGAGGTGCGGGAGAACCTGCCGCTGCTGCTCGAGGCCGCGCGCGAGCTGCAGCGCCGGCGGCCCGCGACGGCCTTCGTCCTGCCCCACCTGCGGGAGGAGCGCTGGCCCCAGATCGAGGCGCTGCTCCAGGAATCCCCGGTGGAGGTGCTCCGCGCCCCGGGTTGCTTCCACGGGGTCCTGCCGCGGCTGCGCGGGGCCTGGGTCGCCAGCGGCACCGCCCTGCTCGAGGTGGCCGCCCACGGGGTGCCGCCGGTGCTGGTCTACCGGCTCTCCTCCCGACTGGCCGACTGGCTGCGCCGCCACGCCCTCGCGGTGCCGGCGGTCGGCTCGCTCAACCTGATGGCCGGGGCCGAGCTGGTGCCGGAGCACGTCGGCCTGAAGCTCGACCCCGCTGCCCTGGCTCGCGACCTGGAATCACGCCTGGACGGCCCCGGGCGGCGGGCCTATCTCGAAGCCCTCGACCCCCTCCTGCCCTGCTTCGCCCGCCCCGGCGCCGCGCAGCGGGCCGCGGCCGAGATCGAGGCCGCGGTGGGGCCGCTCGGACCACCCTCATGAGTTCGGAAATGGATGAATCCCCCCGACCGGGCGGCGTAGAACCGCCCATGACCGTGGATGCTCCCCCCCGCCATCACGAGCAGGAGCTGCTGGAGGCGGCTCTCGGCGGTGATCGGGAGGCCTTCGGCGAGCTCGCGCTGCTGCACCAGCCGCGCGCGATCGCGATGGCTGCGGGCATCCTCGGCAGCCGGGAAGAGGCCCAGGACCTGGTCCAGGAGAGCTGCCTGAAGGCCTACCGGGCCCTCGACACCTTCGTGCCGGGCCGCCCCTTCTTCCCGTGGTTCTACCGGATCCTGCGCAACGCCTGCATCCAGCAGCTGCGCCGCCGCAAGGTCCGGCGCGCCTCCTCCCTCAGCCGACGCCAGGAAGACGACGAGCCCGCCCCCGAGCTGGCCGACGCCGCCGCTCCCCGCCCCGAGGAGCTCGTCGCCCGCGACGAACGCAGCCACCTGGTCGGCCAGGCCCTCACCAAGCTGCCCGCCGGTGACCGTGAGATCCTGATGCTGAAGCACTTCGACGGCCTCACCTACAAGGAGATCGCCGCCGCCCTCTCGATTCCGGTCGGGACCGTGATGTCCCGGATCAGCACCGCGCGCAAGCGCCTCCGCAAGCTCCTTCCTGACCTGGCAAAGTCATGAATGCGCCCCAAGATAGCCCGACCTGGCCCCCTGGCGACTGTGACCAGGTCCACCTGTGGCTCAACGCCCGCAGCGATGGCGAGTGCACGCCGGCCCAGGAGGGCTGGCTGGCCGACCACCTGCAGGGGTGTGCGCCCTGTTCCTTCGAGTGGGCGGAGCTGGAGCGGACCCGCCTCGCCTTCGAGCACGCCCGCCTGCGGGAGCCGGCCGACTTCGAGCGCGAGGCCCTGCGCAAGGCGCTCGGGCCGCGCCTGCTCGAGACCGCCGGCTGGAGCCTGTTCGCCGGCGGCGTGCTGATCCTGACCATCCTGGCGGGCATGGAAGTGTTCGACAATGACGGCTCGCTGCTGGAACATCTGGCGCTCGCGGCCGTCTTCGGCGGCCTCGCCATGCTCTTCCTGCGTGTGCTGCTCGAACGGCTGCGCGTCCAACAGCACGACCCCTACCGCGACGTCCAGCGATGATCCTCACGTCCACCGAATCCGTCCCCGGCCGGGAGATCAGCCAGATCCTGGGCCTCGTTCGCGGCAACACCGTGCGCTCGCGCCACCTCGGCCGCGACATCAGCGCCGCCTTCCGCAACATGGTCGGCGGCGAGATCGACGAGTACACCAAGGTCATGGCCGAAGCCCGCGAGCAGGCCCTCGACCGGATGTCCGAGCAGGCCGTCGCCCTCGGCGCCGACGCCATCGTCATGATCCGCTTCAGCTCCGCCGAGGTCATGAAGAACGCCGCCGAGGTCATCGCCTACGGCACCGCCGTCAAGCTGAGCTAATTCGGGGTCAGACGTCGCTTTCTCGATCTAAGTGATCTAAAGTTTAAAGTGAACTAATGTGACTAAAGTTAAATGTTTTTTCCTGCATTTCCTGCTTTCCTAAGATGAA
>CAZXTO010000409.1:0-3218 GCA_964643675.1 uncultured Planctomycetales bacterium | reverse complement strand
GCTCCGTTCCGGCGGCGGCGCGGCTGCCCGGGGACCGGAACGGCGTTATCTTGTTCGCGCACCGCGCCGGTCCGGGCCCGGCCGCCGCCCATGAGCACCGAGACCCTCCCCCTCCGCACCCTGCGCAACGCCATCCGCCTGCTGCGGCGGCTGTTCGAGGAGATCGGCAAGGACGACCTCGCCAGCGTGGCTGCGGCGATGACCTATTACTTCATGCTGGCGCTGCTGCCGATGATGATCCTCTCGGTGGCGCTGGTGCAGGCCCTGCCCTGGGACCTGGACATCGAGTCGCTGTCGCCGGAGTTCCTGGCCATGTTCTCGCAGGAGGCCGCGCAGCGCATGAACCACGAGGTGCAGGCCTTCCTGGCCGACCGCCCCTCCGGCAGGGTGCTGCTCTGGCTGCTGCCGGTGCTGTGGGCGGCCTCGCGCGCCACCGGCGGCGCCCGCAAGGGACTCAACCGGGTGTTCCGCTGCCGGCCGAAGCGCAACATCGTCCTGCAGCGGCTGGGCGACCTCGGCCTGACCCTGGCCGCGCTGGTGCTGATCTTCCTGTCCAACGCCCTGCTGGTCGGCGGCCGCGAGCTCGGGCAGTGGCTGGTCGACTTCTTCAGCCTGCCGCACAAGTTCATGGGGGTCTGGGCCCTGCTGCGCTGGCCGATCATCTTCGGCTCGATGGTCGGCATCCTGGCCCTGGCCTACCGCTTCCTTCCCGGACGCCGCACCGCCTGGCGCTACCTGCTGCTCGGCGCCGCGCCGGCCGTGGTCGGCTGGGTCGCCCTCGGCAGCGGCTTCCGCCTGTGGATGAAGCACATGGCAGGCTTCGACGAGCTCTACGGCAGCATGGCGACCTCCTTCGTCATGATGTTCCTGCTGTGGCTGATCTCGCTGGTCATGCTGCTCGGCGGCGAGATCGCGGCCCGCGCTGCGGAGCGCGGCGAGTGGCGCCGGGCGGCGACGACCGCCGGCGCGGAAGGGTCCGTGAAGATCGCCGAGCGCGCGGATCGAGAGATCGACGAGGCCCCGGAGCCTCCTGCCGCGCAGGGCTAGAATCCGCCCGCTTCCCACCGGCCCCCGCACCGGTCCTGCCGACATGGAACCGCCGACCGCAGCCGCCGACCCGACGCCCGCTCCGGCGCGCCGCCGCCGCCGCTGGCTGCGCTGGCCGCTGCGGATCCTGGGCGGCCTGCTGCTGCTGCTGGTGATCGCCTATCTAGGCCGGCGCTGGCTGGTGATGCCCTTCGTGGCCGACTTCGCCGCCCAGGCCGCCGGCGAGGCCCTCGGCGGGGAACTCAGCATCGGGGAGATCGGCGGCAGCCTGTTCGGCAGCGTCGAGATCCGCGGCATCCGCACCGACAGCCCGGGCACGACCACCCCTCTGCGCAGCCTCGAGCTGGACGAGCTGGTGGCGGAGTACTCGCTGTGGCAGCTGGCCAAGGGCGAGCCGGACTGGTTCCACGCCGTGCGCGGCCACGGCCTGCGCGTCGGACTGGACCTGCGCCAGGGCGCGCCGGCCGAGGAGGAAGAGGAGGAGCCGCCCGCCGACTTCGAGGCGCCGCCCTGGCTGCCGGCGGTCGAGCTGGACGGCATCGAGGTGGTCGTGGACGGCGAGGGCCTGCACCTCGAGGCGCCCTCGATCTCGCTCCAGGCGACCCTGCAGGCCCCCGGTCGACACCGCTTCCAGCTCGACGCCGTGGTCCACAAATTGGAGGCTCAAGACCAGCGCCTCGACGATGCCCGCCTGCGGCTGGAAGCCGACTGGACCGCCGGCGCGCTCGAGCTCCCCCACCTCGACGCCGAGCTGGTGCACGGCGAGGAGCGGCTGCGCCTGACCGGCCGGCTCGACCCGGACCAGCTCCAGGCCACCGTGACCGGAAGCAAGCTGCAGCTCGCGCCCTACGCCGCCGCCGCCGGCCAGGAGTTGGCCATGGAGCTGGGCCTGCAGGCCGAGCTGGAGCTGCCGCTGGCCGACCCCGCCGCCGCCCGCGCCGACCTGCAGCTCGAAGGCCTGGCCTTCGCCGGCTACGGCTTCGAGCTGGAGCGGCTGTCGAGCCGGCTCACCGTCGAGGACGGTCAGCTGGACGGCGGCTCGCTCGAGCTGATCGCGCCCGAGGGCACGGTGAAGATCAGCCGGATCAGCCTGCCGCTCGATCCCGAGCTGCCGCTCGCGGAGCTGGCCCGCCGGACCCAGCTGGACGTCGAGCTGCGCCTGCCGCAGCTGCCCGCCTTGCTCGCCCGCCAGGGCATCGAGCTGGAGGGCTTGCCGGCGGTCACCGAACGGTTGACCGTGATCGGCGGCAAGCGCGACGGCGAGCTGGCCTTCGAGCAGGCGGGCCTGAGCGGCGCGGCGGGCGGCCTGAGCCTGAACGGCCTGCGCCTGCAGGTCGGCGGCGAGGAGGAGCTGCTGACGGCCAGCGGCATCCACCTGCCGCTGGAGTTCCAGCTCGAGCAGCCATGGACCGCGGCCGACGGCGTCGAGCTGCCGCCGATCGACGGCAAGCTGACCATCGCCGTGCTCACCCCGGTCAACGCCGACGGCGTGCCGGAGATGGCGCGGATCGCGCTCGAGGACCTGGAGCTGCGCGCCGAGGACGGCTCGGTGCGGCTGAGCGAGCAGGCGCGGGTCGAGCTGAACCTGCGCCAGGACCTGAAGGTGGAGAACCTGGTGCTCGAGACGCCGGCCGGCACCCTCGCCCTCGAGCTCGAACTGCCGCTGCAGGTGGGCGCCGAGGAGCTGCTCGGCGACGGACCGCTGATGGCGCGCGGCGAGCTGAGCGGCTTCGAGCTAACCCGGCTGCAGCCGCTGCTGGGTGAGATCGAGCTGCCGGTCACCGCCGGCCGCGCCGACCTCCGCTTCGCCCTGGAGGGCCGCTGGGAGGAGCCGGTGGTGACGATCGCGGCCGAGGGGCAGGAGTGGCTGCTGGCGCCGCTCGCCGAGGGCGTGCCGACCGGCCCCTTCGCCTTCGCGCTGAGCGCGGCCTACGGCGCAGGGCGGGCGGAGCTCGGCCGCGGCACCCTGACCGGGGCGGGGCTGGCGGCCGCCTGGCAGGGCGAGATGGCGCTGCCGCTCGACCTGCGGGCGCTGGCCGACGGGGAAGCGCCGGATCTGAGCGGCGCGCTGCAGGCCGAAGCCAGCCTGGAGTCGGCCGAGCTCGGCTGGCTGGCGCAGTTGGCGCCCGAGCTGCAGCCGGCGCTGGACTCGGCGCGGGCAGCGGTCACGC
>CAZXTO010000408.1:0-3225 GCA_964643675.1 uncultured Planctomycetales bacterium | reverse complement strand
GGACTCGGCACCTTCGTTGCAGAATCCCCTTCAGCCAAGGCCGCGCCCGGCCCCTCCGGGGAGCCGCCGAAGCCGAAGCCGCGCCGCGGCGCCACCAAGGTCGGCAAGATCGACCTCGCCGCCCTCGGCCTGGTGAAGGCCGCGCACAGCAAGCAGCGCGGCAACGTCACCTTCACCGACATCCGCAACCGCGAGACCTCGCGGCGGCGTGACCAGCGCATGGCCCAGCGCGAGCGGCTCAAGAGCCGCCGCGGCGCCACCAAGCAGGTCTCGACCGTGGCGCGGAAGCGCGACGTGGTGCTGGAGTTCCCGGTCACCCCGCGCAGCTTCTCCACCGCCACCGGCATCGGTCTCAACGAGATCATGGGCAAGCTGATGGGCCTCGGCCTGATGGTCGGCATGAACGCCGCCCTCGAGGAGGACTCCGTCGAGCTGCTGGCCAGCGAGTTCGACCTCAGCTTCCGCCTCAAGCAGGAGGAGGACATCGAGGAGAGCCTGATGGCCGAGATCGAGGCCGTGCGCCTGTCGGTCGACGACTCCGACCTGGAGGAGCGGCCGCCGGTGATCGCCTTCATGGGCCACGTCGACCACGGCAAGACCTCGCTGATCGACGCCGTGCGCCGGACCAAGGTGGCCGACGCCGAGGCCGGGGGCATCACCCAGCACATCGGCGCCTACACCGTCAAGACCGAGTCCGGCCGGGCGGTCACCATCATCGACACGCCGGGCCACGAGGCCTTCACCGCGATGCGCGCCCGCGGCGCCTCCACCACCGACATCGCGGTGCTGGTGGTCGCGGCTGACGACGGCGTCATGCCGCAGACCGAGGAGGCCGCCAACCACGCCCGCCACGCCGGCGTGCCGCTGATCGTGGCCATCAACAAGTGCGACGCCCCGGGCGCCAACCCGGAGAAGGTCAAGGCGGAGCTGGCCGGCATCGGCCTGCAGCACGAGGACTGGGGCGGCGACACCGGCATGGTCGAGACCTCGGCGCTGCGCAAGACCGGCATCGACGAGCTGCTCGAGCGCGTGCTGCTCGAGGCCGAGGTGCTGGAGCTGAAGGCCCACGGCAAGGGCATGGCCAGCGGCACCGTGATCGAGGCCCTGGTCTCCGAGGGCAAGGGCAAGGTCGTGCACGCGATCGTGCAGGACGGCACCCTGAAGGCCGGCGACGTGGTGCTGGCCGGCCAGGCCTACGGCAAGGTGCGGCGCATCTACGACCACAACGGCAAGGTGGTGAAGAAGGCCGGCCCCTCGACCCCGGTCGAGATCCTGGGCCTCAACGAGCTGCCGACCGCCGGCGAGCGCTTCTTCGTGGTCAAGGACGTCAAGGCCGCCAAGGAGGTGGCCGAGAAGCGCCTCACCCACGCGCGCGAGAACGAGCTAGCGCGGGCCAAGACCACCAAGGACGACTTCTTCGACAAGATCGAGGAGTCGCGCCGCGAGCGCATCCGCATCGTGCTCAAGGCCGACGTGGCCGGCTCGCTCGAGGTGCTGCGCAACACCCTCACCGAGATGTCCAACGACGAGGTGATGGTCGACATCGTGCACAGCGGCGTCGGCTCGGTCACCGAGACCGACGTGCAGCTGGCGCTGACCTCCGAGGGTCAGGTGATCGCCTTCAACGTCGCTCCGGACTCGAAGGCCCGCAACACCGCCGAGCGCGAGCGGGTCCAGATCAAGCGCTACAACGTCATCTACGAGCTGACCGAGGAGATCGAGCGCCAGATGCTCGGCCTGCTCGCGCCGGAGACCGTCGAGGTCGAGACCGGCAAGGCCGAGGTGCTGCAGCTGTTCCGCAGCTCCCGCTGGGGCACGATCGCCGGTTGCGCGGTCACCGAGGGCACGATCAAGAACTCGAGTCACGTGCGGGTCTTCCGCGGCAAGGTGCGGGTCCACGAGGGCAAGCTGTCCTCGCTGCGCCACCTCAAGGACGACGTGCGCGAGGTCAAGATGGGCACCGAGTGCGGCCTGAACGTCGAGGGATTCGACGGCATCGAGCCGGGCGACGTGATCCACGCCTTCGACCTGGTCGAGCAGGAGCGTTCGCTCGAGGACCTGTCCAAGGAAGACGACGCCTAGCATGGCCAGCGAGCGCCGGCGCAGGCAGGTGGCCCGCCAGATCCAGGAGCGGGTCGCCGAGCTCCTGCTGTATGAGATGAAGGACCCGCGCGCGGGCTTCGTCACCATCACCGGGGTCGAGATCAACCAGGACCTCACCCTGGCCCGGGTCCGCTACACCGTGCTCGAGGAGAGCGGCCGCAGCAAGGTCGCGCACATGCTGGAGCACGCGCACGGCTTCCTGCGCACCGAGGTGGCGCGGGCGGTCAAGCTGCGCAGCGCGCCGCAGGTCGTGTTCGAGTACGACGAGGGCATCGAGCGGGCGGCGCGGATCGACGCCATACTCGACCAGGTGCTGCCGCCTGACCAACGCGTCGACGCCGACCCCGAGGCCGGTCCGGACCCCGCTCCGGAGGATGAGGCCTGAGGGACCGGCCCCGCGGCGCCTGCGCCGCGCGGAGGCGGTGCTGCAGCGCCGCAGCGGCCGGATTCTGCTCGTCGTCGAAGCCTGCTCCAGCGACCACAATTTCCAGGCCGTGCTGCGGACCGCCGAGGGCTTCGGCGTGCAGCAGGTGTGGCTGGTCGATGACCCGCTCGACCCCCGAACCCAGCGCCGCGGGATCTCGAATTCGGTCACCAAGGGCACCCACCGGTGGTTGAGCATCCGCCGCTTCGCCGACACCGCGGAGTGCCTGGCGGCCCTGAAGGAGGCCAAGCGGGAGCTCTGGGCCAGCCAGCTGGCTACCGACGCGCACGAACTCCACGCCGAGGCGGTGCCGGAGCTGCCCCGGCGGCTGGCGCTGGCGGTCGGCAGCGAGGCCCGCGGCGTCAGCGCTGAGCTGCTGGCCGCCGCCGAGCGGCGCCTGTGCCTGCCGATGTGGGGCTTCACCGACTCCTTCAACCTCGGCGTGGCCACCGGCATGCTGTTGCAGCGCCTGTTCGACGCCTGCCCCGAGGCGCGCGGCGATCTCGACCCCGCGGAGCAGGCCCGCCTTCGCGCCGACTGGTACGACCGCCTCGCTCGCAGCGAGGAGCAACGCCAGGAATTCCGCCGCTGGCTGGAGCACCCCCCCACCCCCGAGTCCGACAGCCGCCCGCCCGACGAGCTGCGCCGCCCCCGCATGAAGAAGCGCTTGGTCCAGAAGTACTTCCGGCGTAATTCGG
>CAZXTO010000407.1:0-3243 GCA_964643675.1 uncultured Planctomycetales bacterium | reverse complement strand
GGCGTGCGCCCGCGCGGCGCGCTCCGGCTCGGCGCGCGCGATCCGGATCGCCTCCGCCAGCGCGGCGGCGGTCGCCGGCGGCATGGCCGTGGTGAAGACGAAGCTGCGTCCCCGATTCACGATCAGCTCGATCAGCTCGCGCCCGCCGGCGACCAGGCCGCCGCACATCCCGAGCGCCTTGCCGCCGGTGAACATGCGCGCGATCAGCCGCGGGTGGCGCGCGAAGGGGTAGAGACCTGCGGCGTGCGCTTCGTCCAGCACCACCCAGGCGTCGTGGCGCTCCGCCAGCGCGAAGACGCCCTCCAGCGGCGCGCGGTCGCCGTCCATCGAGTAGACGTGCTCGCAGACGATCAGGCGCCGCCGCGCGTCGGCGTGTTGCGCCAGCAGGCGGTCGAGGTCCTCCAGGTCGGAGTGCCGCCACACCACCCGCCGCGCGCGGCTGCCGCGCAGCGCGTCGATCAGCGAGGCGTGGTTGAGTCGGTCGCTGAAGACCACGTCATGGCGATCGGCCAGCGCGCCGATCAGCGCCGCGTTCGCCTGCCAGCCGCTCGGGAACAGCAGCGCGGCTTCGTCGCCGCACCAGTCGGCCGCCAGCCGCTCGACCTCGGCGTGGGGCTCGAGGTGACCGCGCAGCAGCCGGGCCGCCGGCGCGCCGGCGCCGTAGTCCTCGAGCGCCTCCCGCGCCGCCGCCACCACCCGCGGCTCTCGCGCCAGCGCCAAGTAGTCGTTGCTGGTGAAGTCCAAGCCGTCCGGCAGCGCGAGCTCTCGGCGCAGCCCGCGTCCGGTCCAGGCCTCGTTCTCGGCCCGCAGTTGATCGGGCAGCGAGTCGCTCACACCTCGAGCGGGGCGCGCGGCGCCGCCGGAGCCTCGCGGGTCGATGCGCCGCCCTCGCTCGGTCCGCCGACCGCGCGCAGCCCGAGCTTGGCGAACAGCGCCCGGTCGCGGTCCTCGGCGGGGTTCGGCGTGGTCAGCAGCTGGTCGCCGAGGAAGATCGAATTGGCGCCCGCCAGGAAGCACAGCGCCTGGGCCTCCTCGCTCATCTCGGTGCGGCCGGCCGACAGGCGCACGTGCGAGCGCGGCATCAGGATCCGGGCGGTCGCCACCGCGCGCACCATCTGCTCCCAGGGCAGCGGCTCGGCCTCGGCCAGCGGCGTGCCCGGCACCGGCACCAGCGCGTTGATCGGCACCGACTCCGGCGGCGGCTCCTGCGACGCCAGCTCGTGGATCAGGCCGATGCGGTCGTCCTCGGACTCGCCCATGCCGAGGATGCCGCCGCAGCAGACCTTGATGCCGGCCACCCGCACCGCCGCCAGGGTGTCCAGCCGGTCCTCGTAGCTGCGCGTCGACACCACCTCGTCGTAGTACTCGCGCGAGGTGTCGAGGTTGTGGTTGTAGTAGTCCAGCCCTGCCTCCTTCAACCGCTCGGCCTGGTGCGGCTGCACCATGCCCAGGGTGACGCAGGTCTCGAGCTCGAGTTCCTTCACCCCGCGCACCATCTCGAGCACGCGCTCGAAGTCGGCGTTGTCGCGGATCTCGCGCCAGGCCGCGCCCATGCAGAAGCGGTCGGCGCCGGCGGCCTTGGCCGCGCGCGCATTCGCCATCACGGTGCCGACGTCGAGCAGCTTCTCGCTCTCGAGCTCGGCCTCGTGGTGGGCCGACTGCGAGCAGTAGCCGCAGTCCTCGGCGCAGGAGCCGGTCTTCACCGACAGCAGCGAGCTGCACTGGACCTCGCTCGGGTCGAAGTGGGCGCGGTGCGCCTTGGCCGCCTGGAACACCAGCTCGAGCAGCGGCTGGCGGTAGATGTCGGCGACCTGGGCCCGGTCGAGGACGCCCTGGGCGGGGGAGTCGGCGGTCATGGCGGCGCATTGTCCGGCCCGCAGCGCGGCCGGCTAGTCCTTTTCCGGGGTGGGGGTGGCCGCCTCGGCGTGGACGGCGAGGGCAGCTTCCCGCCAGTCCTCGGGCCGGTTCACCGGCAGCTCGCAGGCCTGGCCGCGGCACAGGTAGAGGGTGGCGCGGTCGTCGACGGCTTCTCGTCCGTGGAACAGGCCGAGCGGCAGGTCCGGCGCCGCCGCGGCTCGGAAGACCTCGACCACCGGCGGCGCGCCGGGGGCGAACAAGGCTCGTCGCCAGCCCTCCAAGGAGGCGCGGCTGCCGGCGCCGACCACCACCGCCACGGCCGGCTCCTCGATCAGCCAAGCCAGCGGGCGCAGGGTGGCGCTGAAGGAGCTCGGCGCGCGGTCGGCCAACGGCAGCAAGGCGGCATAGCCGCGCTGGAGCGGACCCTGCCAGCGTTCCTCATGGGTGAAGAGCTCGAGCAGCGCCAGGCACTCGAGCGCCACCGCGTTGGCCGAAGGCGTGGCGCCGTCCCAGGGGGAGGCGGTGCGGTGGAGCAGGGTCTCGTCCTGGCCGTCGGTGTTCCAGAACAGGGCGCCCTCTTCGTCCCAGTACTCGTCGAGCATGAGCTGGCCGAGCTCCCGGGCCCGTTGCAGCCAGCGCTCCTCGCCGGTGCTCTGGAACAGGCCGAGCTGGGCGCGGCAGAAGGAGGCCAGGTCCTCCAGCACCACCGGATGACGCACCTGGCCCGCGCGCGCGGCGCGGTGCCAGCGCCCGTCGACGCGCATGGTCCGGTGCAGGAAGTCGGCCGCCTGCGCCGCCGCCTCGGTGTAGCGCTGTTCGTCGAGCAGCCGGCCGGTCTGGGCCAGGGCGGAGATGACGAGGCCGTTCCAGCCGAGCAGGACCTTGTCATCGGTGCCGGGAGGCACCCGCTCGAGCCGCGCCCGGTAGAGCCGTTCGCGGAGCGGCGCCAGCCGCCGCTCCTCCTCGGCGCTCAGCACCTGCCAGCGAGTCAGGGCGGACTTGCCGTGCTCGAAGTTGCCGCCTTCGCGGACTCCGTAGGCATGCGCCGCGAAGGCGCCGTCCTCCTCGCCCAGCGCGGCGATCAGCTCGGCGGCGTCCCAGACGAAGAACTTGCCCTCCTCGCCTTCGGAGTCGGCGTCGGTGCTCGACCAGAAGGCGCCGCCCGGGTCGCGCATCTCGCGCAGGAGGTAGTCGCAGCTCTCGCGCGCCACGCGGGAGTAGAAGGGATCGCCGGTCAGCCGCCAGGCCTCGAGGTAGGCCGGGATCAGGGTGCCCTGGTCGTAGAGCATCTTCTCGAAGTGGGGGATCAGCCACTTGGCGTCGACCGAGTAGCGGGCGAAGCCGCCGCCGAGCTGGTCGTACATGCCGCCGAGCGCCATCCGGCGC
>CAZXTO010000406.1:0-3264 GCA_964643675.1 uncultured Planctomycetales bacterium | reverse complement strand
GGTCGTGGGAGACGAGGCCAGCGGGGCGGCCCCGGCGGGAGCCTCCGCCGCCGCGGGCGCCCCGACCGGGACGCGTTCCGCGCGCGCCATCGTCGTCGTCGGCACGGACACCGACGTCGGCAAGACCTGGTTCGCCGCCGACCTGGTGCGATCCCTGCGCGAGGCCGGCCACGAGGTCCGCTACTTCAAGCCGGTGCAGACCGGCGACGACTCCGACACCCGCACCGTGATCGAGCGCAGCGGCCTCGACCCCGGGCACGCGCCGCCGCCGGCGGTGGAGCTGCCGCTGCCGGCCTCGGTCGACCAGGCGGCCGAGGACGCCGGCGTGACGGTGAGCGTAGGGCAGGTCCTCGACGACACGCGCGCACACCTCCACCGCGAGCCGGCCGCGGTCTGGATCCTCGAATGCGCCGGCGGCCTGCTCGTGCCCTTCAACGAGCGCGAGACCCAGGCCGACCTGCTCGAGCGCCTCGGCCTGCCCGTGATCCTCGTGGCTCGGAGCGGCCTCGGTACGCTCAACCACACCCTGCTGACGGTCGAAGCGCTGCACGCACGCCGCATCGCCTTGCTCGGCCTTCACCTCGTCGGCCCCTCCCACGCAGCCAACGAGGGCACCCTCCGGTCCTTCGGCCTGCAGCTCTTCGACAGCGCCGACGGATTCGCGGACCGCCTCTCTGTCCTCGTCGGCGAGGGCGATTCCGTGGCCACCCGTAGCCGTTCTGCAACTCGTGTCTGACACCGTTTCCCTCGACCGCCAGCACGCCTGGCATCCCTACACCCAGCACGGGCTCGAGGAGGAGCTGTTGCCGGTGGTCGGCGCTGCGGGCGCCTGGCTGGAGCTGGCGGACGGGCGCGAGCTGCTCGACGGCATCTCCTCTTGGTGGTGCTGCCTGCACGGGCACGGGCATCCGCGGCTGGTGGCGGCCTTGCAGGAGCAGGCGGCGCGGCTCGACCACGTGCTCTACGCCGGCTGCACCCACGAGCCGGCCGCGCGGCTGGCGGCGGAGCTGGTCGAAATGGCGGCGCCGCTCGCGGCGACCGATCCGGCGCGCGAAGCCGCCGGCGGGCTCACGCGCGCCTTCTACAGCGACGACGGCAGCACCGCGGTCGAGGCCGCCCTGAAGATGGCCTACGGCGCCCACCACCGCCGCGGCCAGCCCGCCCGCACCACCTTCCTGGCGGTCGAGGGCGGCTACCACGGCGACACCTTCGGCGCGATGTCGGCCGGCGACCCCGACCCCTTCTTCGCCGACTACGCCCCCTTCCTGTTCCACGTCGTGCGGGTGAAGCCGGACGCCGAGGAGCTCGCCGCCGCCTTCGCCGACCTGGAGGGCCGCGTCGCCGGCTTCCTCCTGGAGCCGATGCTGCAAGGCGCGGCCGGCATGGTCCCCCACTCGGCCGACTTCCTGCGCGCCGCCCGCCGCCTGTGCGACGAACACGGCGCCTTCCTGATCGCCGACGAGGTCATGACCGGCTTCGGCCGCACCGGCCGCACCTTCGCCTGCGAGCACGGCCCGGTCTGCCCCGACCTCCTGTGCCTGTCGAAGGGGCTCACCGGCGGCATGCTGCCGCTCTCCGTCACGATGGCCACCGAGGCCATCTACGAGGCCTTCCTGAGCGACCAGCGCGGCCGCGCCTTCTTCCACGGCCACACCTTCACCGCCAACCCGATCGGCTGCGCGGTCGCGCGCGAGTCGCTGGCCCTGGTGCGCGAGGAGCGGGTGCCGGAGCGGCTCGAGCGGATCGGCGACCGGATCCACGCCCGCCTCGCCGATCTGGCCGAGCTGCCGCAGGTGGCCGAGCTGCGCCGGCTCGGCGGCATGGTCGCGCTCGAGCTCGCGGCCGAGGACGCCGGCTACCTCGCCGGCCTCGGCGAGCGGCTCCGCGCGGCTTGCCGTGAGCTGCCTGCCGCGCCGACCGACCCCGCCGTGTCGGACGCCTCCGCGACGCCCGCCCGCGCCGCCCTGCTGCGCCCGCTCGGCAACGTGCTCTACGCCCTGCCCCCCGCCTGCCTCGACCAAGAGGAATGCGACTTCCTCGCATCCGCGATGCGCGCAGCAATAATGCGGGCATGAGGCTCCGTCCCCTGCTCGACCGCATCGTTGCGGACCCGGGCCTCCACGCCCGCCTGCTCAACACCCTGTCGCGCATGGAGTACGTCGGCGCGCGCAAGATCTACAAGAGCCGCCGCGCCGAGTACCTCGACGCCGAAGGCCTGCAGCGCGCGCTCGACGAGACCACCCACGCGATGCGCCTGAAGCGCGCGGCGGTCAAGCTGGCCGAGAGCGCCTTCGGCAGCGCCGAGGTCGTCGCCACCTACGCCGACGAGCACACGCTGGCCGGCAAGGCCGGCGAGGGCTACCTCCAGGGCGTCGACGACGCGGTCGACCGCGCCCTGACCGACCTGCCGGACCCGCTGCGCACCGAGATCAACTACCTGATGAGCTCGATCGCGATCGAGGTCCGGGCCGACAGCTTCTACCCGGTCTACGACCGGGTGCTCGAGGTCGCCGGCTCCTCCTTCCGGGTCACCTCGATCTTCAAGGACGAGCTGCGCCACCTGGCCGACATGCAGCGCCTGCTGGACGAGAAGATGCCCGGCTGGCGGGACCGCATGGACCTGATCCTGGCCCAGGAGGAGCTGCTCTTCGAGCGCTGGCTGGACGCCGTCGAGGCCGCCATCGCGGCCCACGTGGAGCTGGATTGAGCCGCCTCGCGGTGGTCGGCGGCGGCGCGGCCGGGCTGATGGCGGCCCGCTTCGCCGCAGCGGCCGGCGCCGAGGTCGTCCTGCTCGAGGGCTCCAAGGCCTGCGGTCGCAAGATCCTGGCCAGCGGCGGCGGCCGCTGCAACGTGCTGCCGGTCGAGGCCGGGGTGGATGACTTCTACACCAGCGGCTCCAAGAACGTGCTCAAGCGGCTGCTTCGGACCTGGCGGCTGCCCGAGCAGCGGGAGTGGTTCGAGCAGGAGCTCGGCCTGCCGCTGGAGGAGGAGGAGGAGAGCGGCAAGCTCTTCCCGGCCTCCGACAAGGCCCGCGACGTGCGCGACGCCCTGCTCGACGCGGCCACCGAGGCCGGCGTCGAACTCCACGCCGACTGGCGCGTCGAGCATCTCGAGCGAACGACCAGCGACGGCTTCCGGCTGCGCGCCGACGACGGCCGCGAACTCGAGGTCGAGCGCGTGGTGCTGGCCAGCGGCGGCCGCTCGGTCCCCGAAACCGGCCACGCCCACGGCCACCTGGAATTCCTGGAAGAAACCGGCGATCCG
>CAZXTO010000405.1:0-3265 GCA_964643675.1 uncultured Planctomycetales bacterium | reverse complement strand
TGGCGACCGGCGGCATGTTGGTGGTCGGTGGCTCGGTGGCCGCGGTGCTGGTGCACCCGGCGGCCTGGGTGGCGGCGGCCGCTGGAGCGGCCCTGCTGGTCAGCGCCTTGTTCTTCGCCTGGCGGCGCCGGCGCGAGGAGCCGGGGCGGCAGCGCCTGCGGCTGGAGTACCAGTCCGGCGAGGTCACCGAGCCGCCGTCCTGGAACCGGGACGGGGTCCAGTGGCTGCTCCACAACCTCGAGGAGGAGCTGCAGGCCGCGCGCGCGGTGATCCAGCAGGCCGAGCTGCGACGCGCCCTGCAGGTGGAGCGCGAGGATTCCGAGCTGGGCATCGACGAAGCCGAAGCGGAGCGGCGTCGCTGGTGCGGGCGCCTCGGCCTGGCCGAGGACGCCGCCGACGCCGGCCTGCTCGACTTCATGCGCCGGCTGCATCGATACCGGGAGGCCCTGGAGGCGCACGACGCTGCCCAGGGCGAGCGCCGCCGCCTGGACGAAGAGCGGCGCGAGCGCATCGGTCAGGCCCAGGCCTGGCTGGCCACGGTCGGGGAGGAGCCGGTCGAGGACGGCGCCGGGCTGGCCACCGCCTGCGCCCGCCTGCTCGAGCGCAACCACGCCTTCCAGGCCGCCACCGAGGACCTGGCCCGCGCCCGCGGCTTGTTGGCCGAGGCGCGCGAGCGGCGCGAAGGCCACTCTCAGGCCGTCGACCTGCTGTTCCAGCGCTGCGGACTGGAGCCCAGCGAAGGCCGCGAGCTCGCCCGCCGGGTGGAGCTGCTGGACGCTTGGCGCGGCGCGCGGGCCGAATTCGAGCGCTGCTCCTGGAGCCATGACCAGAAGCGGCAGCAGCTGGACGGACACGAGGGGTTCCAGGAGCTGGCCGGCGACCGCGCCCGCCTGCAGCTGGAGGCCAGCCGCCGCCTCGCCGCCGAAGAGGCCGGCCTGAACGACGCCATCCTCGGCATCGAGAAGGAGCTCGAACTGCAGCGCCAAGGCAGCCGGCTGGAGGAGGCCGAGGCCGAGCTGGAGGGTTGCCGCAGCGCCCTCGGCGACGCGCTCGAGCGCGCCTTCGAGGCCGAGGCGGGGCTGTTCCTGCTCGAAGAGGTCGAGGAGGAGTTCCAGGAGCACAACCTGCCGGCGGTGCTCAAGCGCGCTCAGGACTGGTTCGCGCGCTTCACCGACCACCGCTGGTCGCTGCGCCTGCGGCGCGGCGCCGAGGCCGAGTTCGTGGCCTGGGACAACGAAGGCGAGACCGAGCTGGCCCTGTCCGAGCTGTCGGATGGCACGCGCATCCAGCTGCTGCTGGCCGCGCGCCTGGCCTTCGCGCTCGAGAACGAGGGCGAGGAGGGCCTGCCGCTGTTCCTGGACGAGGCCCTCAGCACCGCCGATCCGCGCCGCTTCCGCCTGGTGGCCGAGGCCTTGCTGGAGCTGGTGCGCGAGGGACGCCAACTCCTCTACCTGACCGCCGATCCCAGCGATCTGGCGGCCTGGAAGCGGGTCTGTGAGCAGGCCGGGGCCGAGCCGCCCGTGGTGCTCGACCTCGGCCTCCTGCGCGGGGAGCAGGCCGCGGTGGTCGATCCGGAGCTGCTGGCGCCCTCCGCGGCGCCGGCCTTGCCCGACCCGACCGGCCTGTCGGCAGCCGAATACGGCTTGGCCTTGAAGGTCCCGGCGCCCGATCCGGGCCGGCCGGTCCAGGCCTTGCCGTTGTTCTACCTGCTGCGCGGTCAACTCGAGCAGCTCCACGCCCTGGCCAGCGCCGGCCTGCGCACCGTGGGGCAGTGGCAGGCCCTGCCGGGGCCGAACCGGGTCCTGGCCGGTATGGACGAGGCATCCGCCGCCCGGCTCGACGCTCGGGTGGAGCTCGCGGCCGCGGTCTTCCAGGCCTGGGGGATCGGGCGCGGCCGGCCGGTCGACCGCTCGGCCCTCGAGGCCAGCGACGCCTGCGGCAAGTACCTCGAAGCCTTCACCGCCATCGCCTCCGAGCACGGCGGCGACGCTCGGGCCCTGCTCGAGGTCATCCGCTCCCGCCAGGACGAGCGCACCAGCCGCTACCGCAAGGACAAGGGCGACGCGCTCGGCGCCTACCTCGAGGAGGAGGGCTACCTGGATCCGCGCGAGCCGCTGGACGAGGAGAGCCTGGTCACGGCGGCGATGAACGCGGTGGCGGAGGCGCTGGAAGACGGCCGGCTGGAGCTGGCCGAGCTGCGCGGCCTGGTGGGGGAGCTGGTGCGAGGCTTCGGCGCCGCCTGAGGGCGCCGAGCGGGACCAGCCGACTCAATCCCAGTTGAGGCCGCCGTTGGAATGCGCCAGCGTCGGACGCTGCGAGCCGCGCCGGAAGCCCGGCGCCCGCGGCGGGGTCGAGGCCTCGGCCCAGAGGCTCCAGGCCGTGCCGACCCAGTACGGGTCGAATTGCGAGCCGGAGCACTCCGAGACGATCTCCAGCGCCTGATCCAGGCCGCGCCCCTCCCGATAGGTGGAGTGGTGCACGATGGCGTCGATGGCGTCGGCCAGGTGCACGATGCGCGCTTCGACCGGGATCTGCTCGGCGTAGAGGCCGTCCGGGTAGCCGCCGCCATCCCAGCGCTCGCGCTCGGAGCGGACCGCGCACAGGAGGCGGTCCCCTGGCGGCAGGAAGGGCCGGATGAGGGCCTCGCCGCAGACCGCGCTGAGCTTGATCAGGCGCCAGTCGTCGGCGCTCAAGGCCTCGCGCTTGTCCAAGACCGCGTTCGGCACGATCAGCTTGCCGAGGTCATGGAGCAGGCCGGCGAGATAGGTGCGCCGCAGGCCGCACTCGTCGAGGCGATGGCCGGCGCGCGCCAGCTCCAGCGCGCGTTGGGCGACCCGCTCGCTGTGGGCGGCGGTCTCCGGGCTCTTGCAGGCCAGGCTGTGGAACAGGTCCTGCACGGCACGGGGGAGGGAAAGGAGGAGGCGTTCGGCTTGGAGAGGGACCATAGGCGGTAGAAAAAGGACCATCTCCCTCTTCGGCTGATCCGCGGAGATCCTAAGACTGGATTCCGGATCCGCCCGAAATTCCGCCCTGATCCCTCTCCATGATCCGAACCTCAGGTCTGAAAAAGGCTTACGACGGCAGGGAAGTCCTCGGTGGGCTCGACCTGGAGGTCGCCGAGGGCGAGGTCTTCGGCTTCGTCGGCCCCAACGGAGCCGGCAAGTCCACCTTCCTGAAGTGCCTGATCGGCGTGGTCCGGGCCGACGCCGGGGAGATCCGGGTCGCCGGCCTCAAGCAGCGCGTCGAGGCCGGCAGCGAGAAGCGC
>CAZXTO010000404.1:0-3283 GCA_964643675.1 uncultured Planctomycetales bacterium | reverse complement strand
GTGCGGGTGTTCCCGCTCGGCCGGCCCGTGCTCGAGGGGCGGGTCGAGGTCGTCGGCGACCGCGAGTGCAGCGTGCGCCTGGACGACGCGGCGGCCGAGGCCGACGTCGGCGCCCGCGCCGAGGTGTTGGTCCCCGAGCAGCGCTTCGCCGCGCCCGGCGACGGCCCCGGCGACCCCGCGCGGCCCGAGCACCCGCCGTGGAGCCGGGCGCCGGACGAGTGGAGCCAGGAGATGCCGCTGCTGGCCAAGGCCCGCGGCCAGCGCGCCGACCAGCGGCCGACCGAGGTCCACGGGCGCTGGTTCACCGGCCTCGACCACACCTGGGACCGGGAGCGCGAGGACCGCAAGTACCTGTACGCCCGCACCGGCGCCGACCTGTGGGCGGAGAACCCCTTCGGTCGCGGCGGGCGCTTCCACGTCGACGTCGAGCTCAACCACCGCGCGGACGCGGTCCCGGGCATGCCGGACGAGAGCGAGACCGGCCTGCGCCTGGACCGCTTGTCGTGGGTGGTGGGCGGCGACCGCCACCTGCCGCGGCGGATGGAGTTCGGCCGCTTCCTCCACCACGGTTTCCCCGAGTTCGGGGTGTTGGACGGCGCCGAGTTCAGCCTGCCGGCGACCGCCAACGGCCGCATCGGCGCCAGCTTCGGCTTCCTGCCCGAGCTCGACTCGGACTACGCCACCGGCAAGGACCTGCAGGCCTCGGTCTCGTACACGCACGCCTCCGGCGAGCACCAGGCCCTGCGCGCCGGGGCCGGCTTCCAGAAGAGCTGGCACCGCGGCGAGGCCGACCGCGACCTGCTGCTGGCCAAGCTGAGCTGGTCGCCGCCGACCGGCCTGCACCTCTATTCGACCGCCTGGGTCGACTTCTACGGCGCCGAGGACCGGGCCAAGGACGGCACCGAGCTGACCCAGTTCTTCGGCAGCGCCGGCTGGCGCTTCGAGGGCGGCGACGGCCTGCGGGTCGGCTACTCCCGGATCCGCTTCCCGCAGACCCTGCGCCTCCAGGTCAGCCAGATCACCCTCGCGCAGCTGGCCGACAACCAGACCCAGCGGGTCGACCTGAGCGGCTGGAAGCGGATCGGCCCCGACCTGCGGCTGTCGGCCCGCATCGACAGCTGGAGCGACGAGGACGACAGCGGCGGCGGCGGCCAGCTGCGGGCGGACTGGCGCGGCCTCCTGTTCGCCGACGGCAGGCTCGGCGCGGCATTGTTCACCAACACCGGCCAGTTCAGCTCGGTGACCGGCCTGCGCCTCGATGCCGATTGGGCCACCGGGCTCGGTTGGTGGCGGGTCTCCTGGGAGAGCGCCCAGCTCGACCAGGAGGGCTTCGTCGGCAGCCAGGCCGAGCTGCTGCAGCACGCCCTGGAGCTCTCCTGGGACCTGCACGGCGCCTCCGGCTGGGGTTGCTCCAGCTACCTCGAGCAGCGCTTCGGCGACGAGCTCGACTCCCTCACCCTCGGGGTCTACCTCCACCACCGCTTCTAGCCATGGCACCGCAACCCCGCAACCGCACCTTGCTCGCGCTGGCCCGCCTGGGGCTCACGCTGGGCCTGGCCCTGGCCCTCACCTTCGCCTGCGCCCTGCCGCGCGACCAGGTCCCGCCGCAGGGCTGGTGGGAGGGCTTCGGCCCGGTGATCCCGCACGACCAGTTCCCGGCCGACTGCGGCCTGTGCCACACCGGTCAGGGTTGGCAGGAGCTGCGGCCGGACTTCGCCTTCGACCACGAGGCGGAGACCGGTTGGGCCCTGGAGGGGCCGCACGCCACCGCCCAGTGCCTGCGCTGCCACAACGACCGCGGGCCGGCGGCCGACTTCGCCGCGCGCGGCTGCGGCGGCTGCCACGAGGACGTCCACCTCGGCCAGCTCGGTCCCTCCTGCGAGGACTGCCACGAGCTGCCCGACTGGCGGCCGGACGGCCAGATCTCGGAGCACCAGCGCACCCGCTTCCCGCTGATCGGCGCCCACGCCTCCACCGCCTGCCGCGCCTGCCACCCGGGCGCCGAGATCGGCGTCTTCGGCCCGACCGACACCGAGTGTCTGAGCTGCCACCGCGACGACCTGGCGCGGGCCAAGGACCCCGACCACCTCGCCCAGGGCTGGACCGGCGGCTGCGAGGAATGCCACATCCCGACCGGCTGGTCCGGCGGCGCCTTCAACCACGGCTGGTGGCCGTTGCGGGGCGCCCACGACGCCGCGCGCTGCGCCGACTGCCACGCCGGCGGCGTCTACGCCGGCACCGACCCGGCCTGCTTCTCCTGCCACGCGGACGACTACAACAGCGCCGCCGACCCGGATCACCTGGCGCTGGGGTTGCCGACCGCCTGCCGCCAGTGCCACGACACGCGGCGCTGGAAGCCGGCCGACATGGACCACGGCGGGGTGAGCGGCGCCTGCGTCGACTGCCACCTCGACGACTACCTGGCCACCAGCGACCCCGATCACCAGGCGCTGAGCATCCCGGTCACCTGCGAGCTGTGCCACAACACCCGCAACTGGCGCGACGCCGACTTCGATCACGCCGGCATCACGAGCGGCTGCGTGAACTGCCACCTCGACGACTACAACGCCACCACCAACCCGAACCACGCCGGCGCCGGCTTCCCCACCACCTGCGAGGACTGCCACAACACCAACCGCTGGGGCAACGCCAACTTCAATCACGACTTCCCGATCACGAGCGGGGCGCACAAGAACTTCAAGTGCAACCGCTGCCACCTGAACCAGAGCAACTACGACGAGTTCTCGTGCACCCACTGCCACGCCCACCGCAAGTCCAAGATGGACGACGAGCACGAGGACGAACCGGGATACGTCTGGGACTCCGCCGCCTGCTACAGCTGCCACCCGGACGGCAAGGAATGAACGGCTGGCGTCGCGCCTACCGCGAAGCGCCGCAGCTGTTCGACGCCTTCGCCCGCGCCGAGGACCCGGACGGCCTGGCGACGGCCGCCCTCCGCCAGCGCGGCCGCTTCGCCGGCCGGGAGGTGATCGAGCTCGGCTGCGGCAGCGGCCGCTTCAGCCCCGAGCTGGCGGCGGGAGCGGCCCGCTGGACCGGCCTCGAACCGGAGCCGGCGATGCTGGAGCTGGCGCGGCCGCGCTTCGTCGCCGGCAACATGCGCTTGCTCCGCGGCCTGGGCGAGGCCCTGCCGCTGGCGGAGGCGAGCGCCGACGCCGGGCTCGCCAGCTGGGTGCTGGGCGAGTTGCCGGCGACCCGGCGCGAGGCGGTGCTGGCCGAATGCGACCGGGTGCTGCGCCCGGGCGGCGCCCTGTGGTTGCTGGAG
>CAZXTO010000403.1:0-3285 GCA_964643675.1 uncultured Planctomycetales bacterium | reverse complement strand
ACGACGCGGAAGCGGCGCTCCCAGGTGCGGCTCAGCGCGGGCTCGAGCTGGAAGCTGCCGTCGGCGCCGGTCACCGACGAGGCCGCGGATTCCAGGCGCTCGGGGTCGAAGCCGGCGTTGCGGCTGCGCGAGAGCACGACCAGCTTGACCTGGGCGCCGGCCACCGAGCGGCCGCCCGGATCGTGCACGTAGCCCTGGATCGGCGGCATCTTGGTCATCACCAGCTCGACCGGCAGCTTCAGTTCGTCGCCGCGGAAGCTGCGCGCGGTCGGGAAGTAGCCGTCGGCGGCCACCCGGATGCGGGCGCGGTCGGTCGTGGCCGGAGCCTCGAAGCGGAAGCCGCCGCCCTCCTCGCTGGTGGTCTCCAGGCGCAGGCCGTCGGCGTCGAGGCGCAGGCGGGCGCCGCCGATGCCCAGCCGGCTGGGGCCGAGGACCACCCCGGTGATGGTGCCGGCGGCGTCGAGCTGCAGCTCGATCCCGCTCAGCTCCTGGCCCGAGCCGCCCTTCAGCGAGGCCGAGAGGCCTTCGACGTAGCCCGGGGCCACCGCCCGCAGGCGGAAGCGGCCGGGCGGCAGCTTGCGCAGCTGGAAGCGGCCGCCGCCGTCGGTGACGGCCTCGTAACCCGGCAGCGCCGGCAGGTCCTGCAGGCGGTTCATCGGGAAGGCGGCGGTGTCCATCTCGGGCACCGGCTGCACCCGGGCGAACTGCACCGGCTCGCCCGAGGGGCCGCTGACCACGCCGGCGACGGCGAAGCCTTCGCGCAGGCGCAGGTCGCCGAGCTCGCGGGTGCGGCCGGGCATGGCCGGTTGGTTGGCGAGCTCGAGGGACGGGTACTCCGGCACGCCGGCGCGGATCAGGAAGCGCAGGCCGTCGCGGTCGGGTTCGGGCAGGGCGAAGCGGCCGTCGGGACCGCAGCGGACCTGCCAGTGGGCCAGCGGCGGGACCTCGGCGTTGGGGTCGACGTAGACCGCCCAGCCGCTCATGCCCCAGGCCTCGACCTCGGCGCCGCCGGCGGGCTGGCCGTCCGGCAACAGCACCCGGCCTGTGAACGAGGGGATGCCGAGCTCGGCGTCGAGGGTGGGGAGCCGTCCGGCGCCGCCAGGGGCGAGCTCGGTGCGGCCGCCGCCCAGACCCGGCTCGGGGGTGGGGCCCTCGCCGAGGCCGGCGGCTTCGGCGGGCCCGCTCTCCTGCTCGGCGGCGGGGTCATCGCCCGGCCCGGCGGGGCCGTCCGGCTGCGGCGGATCGCTGAACACCAGCCACAGCACCGCGCCGAGGACCAGGACCGACAGGACGAGGAGGGCCTTCCGGGGCATCGTTCGCTCCATGCTACGGGGTGGGGGGGCTAGAATTCGCGGCTTCATGCGCCTGTCCCGACAGCTTTTCGTGACCCTGCGGGAGGACCCGGCCGACGCCGAGGTCCGCTCCCACGCCCTCATGGCCCGCGCCGGCTTCATCCAGAAGATCGCGGCGGGCATCTACGTCTACGCGCCGATGATGTGGCGGGTGCTGCGGAAGGTCGAGCAGATCGTGCGCGAGGAACACGACAAGGCCGGTTGCCAGGAGATGCTGATGCCGGCGCTGCAGCCGACCGAGCTGTGGGCGGAGTCGGGGCGGCTCGACCGATACGTCAACGAAGGCATCCTATTCCACTTCCAGGACCGCAAGGGCACCGACGTGTGCCTGGGGCCGACCCACGAGGAGGTGATCACCAACTACGCGCGCAAGCTGGTGCAGTCGCACAAGCAGCTGCCGGTCACGCTGTACCAGATCCAGACCAAGTTCCGCGACGAGATCCGGCCGCGCTTCGGTTTGATGCGCGGGCGCGAGTTCATCATGAAGGACGCCTACTCCTTCGACTGCA
Organism: uncultured Planctomycetales bacterium; assembly: GCA_964643675.1. GTDB lineage: Bacteria > Planctomycetota > UBA1135 > UBA1135 > UBA1135 > J029. Next base: position 1,424 of record CAZXTO010000403.1, on the reverse strand, counting down.
GCGCCGAGGCGATGGCCGAGTCCTACGCCACCATGCGCGAGGTCTACCGGGCGATCTTCACCCGCTGCGGGCTGCGCTTCACCCCGGTCGAGGCCGACAGCGGCGCCATCGGCGGCAGCGGCTCGGAGGAGTTCATGGTCGACGCCGACACCGGCGAGGACGCGATCGCGGTGTGCCGCGCGCGGGGCTACGCCGCCAACGTCGAGAAGGCGGTGTCGCGCATCCCCGCTGCGCCGGCGCCGGCCGAGAAGCTGGAGATGCACAAGGAGCCGACGCCGGCCGCCAAGAGCTGCGAGGACCTGCTGGCGCTGTTCCCGGAGCTGCCGCTCGAGCGCATGCTGAAGACCGTGCTCTACACGGTGACCTGGGAGGACCGCGAGGCGCCGGTGGCGGTGATGTGCCGCGGCGACCGCGAGCTGAACGAGGTCAAGCTGCTCAACCACCTCGGCGCGGCGGCGCTCGAGCTGGCCGACGAGAAGACCGTGCAGGAGGTCACCGGCGCCGCGGTCGGCTTCGCCGGCCCGATCGGCCTGCGCGAGGACGTGCGGCTGCTGGCCGATTCGAGCGTCGAGGGCGTCGACGGCTTCCTGTGCGGCGGCAACGAGACCGACACCCACTACCTGGACGTCTGGTTCGGCCGCGACCTGGAGCAGCCGGAGACGGCCGACTTCGGCGTCGTGCAGGAGGGCGACCTCATGGCCGACGGCGACGGCGTGATCGAGATCACCCGCGGCATCGAGGTAGGCCACATCTTCCAGCTCGGCACCAAGTACTCCGAGGCCATGGGCGCCTGGTACGACGACGAGCAGCAGAAGCGCCAGCCGATCTGGATGGGCTGCTACGGCATCGGCGTGTCGCGGGTGGCGGCCTCGGCGGTCGAGCAGAACCACGACGACGACGGCATGATCTGGCCGCTGCCGATCGCGCCCTACTCGGTGCACCTGGTGCAGATGAAGGTCGGCAACGAGCAGCAGGACGCGCTGGCGCAGGAGCTGCACGACACCCTGGAGGCGGCCGGCGTCGACGTGCTGTGGGACGACCGCAAGAAGGTCAGCCCCGGCGCCAAGTTCAAGGACGCCGACCTGATCGGCGTGCCGTTGCGCATCGTCATCGGCCGCGACGCCGCCGAGCGCAAGGTCGAGTGGGCGCTGCGGGCCGGCGGCGACAAGGAGGTCGTCGGCGCCGACGAGGCGGTGGCCCGGGTGCAGGCCGCGCTGGCGGAGCTGCAGGGATGAGGAAGGCCGCGGTCGGCTGGACGCTGCTGCTCGGGCTGCTGCCCCTCAGCTGCGGCGGCGGCGATCGTTCGACGCCGGCGCCGGCGGAGCCGCCCGCCCAGGTGGCCACCGAGGCGGCCGCTGGATCGACCCCCGAGCCGGCCGCGGATCCGGCCGAGGTCGCGACCCCGGATCCGGCCGCGACCGCAC
>CAZXTO010000402.1:0-3294 GCA_964643675.1 uncultured Planctomycetales bacterium | reverse complement strand
CCAAGACCGATGCACAACAGGCAAAGACCGATGAGCAGTTGGCAAAGACCGATGACTGGAGCCTGCGCGCCGGTCTCCCGACCGGCTGGACCGAGCACCCGCGCTACTCCCTCGGCCCGATCGGCGAGCTGCTGCGGCCGGAGCGCGACTCCGGCAGCGTCGCCGCCTGGTGGGCCGAGCGGGGGACGGTGCTGTTGGTGGGGGAGGCGGTCTTCCACGGCCTCGAGGTCCTGCTGCTGAGCGGCGCCGAGAGCCACGCCCTGCCCTGGCCGGGCGAGTCCGCGCCCTTGGAGATCGTGGTCGCCGAGCGCGGGCGCTCCAGCCGCAGCAACCTGGCGGCCGGCGGGACCATCTTCCGAGGCTTCTACATCCGGCGCGACCTGCTCCGCCTCGGCGCCCTCGGCCTGGACGAGCGCGCGGCCCTGGTCGAAGCGCCGCCCGCGCCGGTCGAGATCCCGCCCTCGCTGGAGCCCGATCCGACCGAGGACCGGCTGCCCGAGGATTGGGACCTGGCGCTGCGCCTGCAGGCCCGGGTCCTGCGCGAGGTCCCGGGGGGCGCGCTGGACCGGGAGTTGGAGCTGCTCCTGCTGCACGAAGCCGGCCACCTCGACGACGTGCTGCGCTGGCTCCCGGACGGTCCCTCCTTCCTCGCCGCCCTGCCCTCCGTGTTGCACTCGCTGCTCGCCAGCGGCGATCCGATGACCTGGCTCGAGTATCGGGCCGCGGCTCGCGCCATCGCCGCCAGTCCGCACCCGCGCTGGGCCCTGGCCGACCTGCTGCGGACCGTGCGCGGCGGCACCCCGCGCTACCGCACCGCCTACGGCTGGTTGCTCGCCGACCTGCTCGAGCTCGGCCGCGCGCGGGAGCTGCCTCCGCTCCACCGTTGGGATGAGCTCGACCCCGCCGTGCTGCACGAACTGGCCGCCACCGTGCTGGAACAGGAAGCCCTGTCGCCCCTGCCGCCGGCCGCGGTGCGACAGCTCCTGGACGCCGCTGGCCCTGCCGCCCGCCGCAGCCTCGGCGGCGAGGATGCCCCGCTCCGCCGCGCCGAGACGGCTCCCGCTGGCGGCTAGAGCTCGACGTCCTCGAACCAGGCCAGGCCGACCGGTCGGCCGCCCTCCAGCTCGACCCCGGCCAGGTCCACCCGCATGTCTCCGCGCCACCGGCGGCGCCGCGCGACCCACTCCAGCGCCCGGCCGAGCCGCTCGCGTTGCCGCGGCCGCAGGGCGTCCTCGTCGCGCATCCAGCTGAGCGGGTGACGGGCCTTGACCTCGATCACCACCAGCTCCCCGCGAGGATCGATGCCGAGCAGGTCGATCTCCCCGTAGGGGGTGCGCTGGTTGCGGGCCAGCAGCTGCCAGCCATCGAGCAGCAGCCGGTCGGCGACGAAGCGCTCTGCGCGCGGGCCGGAGGCGGGGTCGTGCATGCGTGGCACGCCCCGGCTCGGACGACCGGACCGGTCGCTAGCTCGCGGTGGCTCAGGAGCCGCCGGCGGCGGGGGCGCTCATCTCCTTAGACGGGACGCGCGACACCGCGTTACGGTCGAATTTGAGCCGCACGCCGGCGTCCACCTTGCGGGTGATGGTCTTCTCCTCGAGGCGCACGACCTCGCCGTGCATGGCGCCGAGGGTGACGACCTTGTCGCCCTTCTCGATGGCGCCGATCATGTTCGCGCGCTCCTTCTGGCGCTTGCGCTCCGGACGCAGCACGAACAGCCACATGAAGCCGAACACGAGCGCGATCGGCAGCAGCAGGCCGCCCCAGTTGGCTTCCGGGGAGCCTCCGGCGGGAGCGCCGCCGTCCTGCACCGGCGTGCTGGTCTCGGCCGTGCCGGCCGGAGCTTCGGCGCCGCCAGGCGCGGTGATGTTGGTCGGAAGGCGGGGCACTTCCTGCGGAGCCTCGAGGGCGGGGTGGGGCGTGTTCATGGCGATTCGCCATCCGGGCGTCCGGCGGCGATAATGGCGGGCCATTCTACTGCCATCGCCGTGTCCAAGCCCCGCGTCCTCGCCGCTCTCTCCGGGGGAGTCGATTCCTCGGTCGCCGCTCTGCTGCTGCAGCAGGAGGGCTACGAAGTCGTGGGGGCCTTCCTGCGCAACGGGGTCGAGGCGCCGCCCGGCAGCTGCTCCCCGCGCCAGGGCTGCTGCTCGGCCGAGGACGCCCGCGACGCCGCCCTGGTGGCGGACGGCCTGGGAATCCCCTTCCACAGCATCGACATGGCCGAGGAGTTCCGGGGCATCCAGGACTACTTCGCCGACGAGTACGCCAGCGGTCGCACCCCCAACCCCTGCGCGATGTGCAACCGCGAGGTCAAGTTCGGCGCCCTGGCCCGGATCGCCGACGCGGTCGGCGCCGAGCACCTCGCCACCGGGCACTACGCCCGCCTGGAGCGGGCGGGCGGCGAGCTGCGCCTGCGCCGCGGCCTCGATCCGGTGAAGGACCAGAGCTACGTGCTGTTCTCGGTCGGCGAGGAGCTGCTCTCCCGCACCCTGCTCCCGGTTGGCCACCTCGACAAGGAGCAGACCCGCCGCCTGGCGACCGAGGCCGGCCTGCGGGTGGCCTCGAAGCCCGACAGCCAGGAGATCTGCTTCGTGCCGACCGGGGATTACCGCGACGTGCTGCGCGGTCGCGGCGGCCTGGGCGCCCCCGGCCGCTTCCTCGACCTGCAGGGCCGCGAAATGGGCCGGCACGACGGCTACATGGGCTTCACCCGCGGCCAGCGGCGCGGCCTGCGGATCTCGCACCACGAGGCGCTCTACGTGCTCGACATCCGGCCCGAGACCGGCGACGTGATCGTGGGTCCGCGCGAGGCGGTCGGCTGCGCCGAGGCCGAGGTCGGCGGTTTCCGCGGCTATGGCTGGCGCTTCGAGCCGGGCGCCACCCTGGAGGGGCTGGAAGCCCAGTACCGCAGCACCCCGGGCGGGGCTCCGGTGACGGTGGAGTGCCTGGCGGAGGACCGGCTGCGGGTGCGCTTCCTGGATCCGGCGGCCAGCGTGAACCCCGGCCAGGGACTGGCGCTCTACGACGGCGACCGGATGCTCGGCGGCGGCTGGATCGAACGGGCCAGCTACCCGGCCGTTAGGCTGCCGGTGTGACCCTTCCCCGGCTCCGGATCCGCACGGCTTCGCTGCTCGCCGCGCTGGCGGTGCTGCTGTGGGGGCTCTCCCTGGGTGCGGGGAGCGGCTCCGGCCAGGACTGGCTGTTGCTGGACGGGAGCGCCAGCGTCGGGGATGCCCCGCCGCCGGAGGCCCTGTTGGCGCTGGTCCCGGCGGAGCGGCGCTTCCGCTTCGGTCGCGG
>CAZXTO010000401.1:0-3316 GCA_964643675.1 uncultured Planctomycetales bacterium | reverse complement strand
AGCGCTCCACCTTGGCCTCGCGGGCGGCGCGGTCGTGGAGCAGGAAATCGAAGTGCATGATGTGCTCGCGGCGCAGCTTGCGTCCACGCCCGCGGCCCTTCTTGGGGAAATTGTGGTGGATCGGCGAGCGCCCCAGGTCGTAGCGGAAGGGCGCCCGGTTGCGGAACAGCCGCAGCTGGAAGTCGGGATAGTGCAGCTTGGACACCGCGTGACGCAAAGCGCCATCCTGCTCGGCCAGCCAACAGCGGCGGAACTTGTACCAGCTCATCCACGGCCGGCGGATCAGGCGCGGCACCGCCGCCAGGGCGCGGTCGCAGAGCAGCTCGTCGCTGTCGAGCAGCAGGATCCAGTCGCCCAGCGCCTGGTCGAGGGCGAAGTTCTTCTGCTCGGCGATGTTGCCGGCGAAGGGCCGGTGGTGGAAGCGCAGGCCAGGGGTGGCGAGGGCGAGCTCGGGGGTGGCGTCGCGGCTGCCGCCATCGACCAGCACCACCTCGTCGGCGACCTGGCTCAGCTGGCGCAGCACCGGGCCGATCGTGGCCTCGTTGTCCTGGGCCACGACCACGCCGCTGAGCCGGCAGCGCTTGCTCACGCCTCCGCCTCCTCGCGCTCGAGCTCCTCGATCCGGCCTTGGTAGAAGCGGCAGCGCATCTGCTCGCGCAGGCGCCGGCGGGGCCGGAACAGGGCCGCCAGGGCGCTGCGCAGCCGGTGCCGGCGCAGGCGGTTGCGCGCGTGTTTCAGGCCGCGGGTCGGCAGGTCCAGCACCCGCAGGAAGCGCACCGACTCGATGCCCTGGAGGTGGTAGCCGCGGCCGACGAAGCCGAGCTCCATGCGCTCCGCGGTGACCGGGTGGTGGACCACCGCCTCGGGCACCCAGCGCAGCCGTCCGCCGCGGTTCTGGAGCCGGATCGCGACCGCCGTGTCCTCGCCGCCGCGCAGGCCGGTGGCGCGCGAAGGGCCGAGCCGCGGGTCGTATCCCTCGGGCAGCAGCGCCGCGCGGCGGAAGGCGCAATTGGCGCCGAAGGGCAGGATCGAGGTGTTGCCGTCCCCCGGGTAGTCGAGCGGTTCGGGGCCGAGGTCGTGCAGCGGGCCGAGGAAGCTGCTGCGTCGGCCGACCACGAGGTCGCGGTACCAGCGCGGCGGGCCGCCCTCCGGATAGACCGGGATCACCCGGCCGCCGGCGCCGACCACCCCGTCCTCACCCTCCCGGAGCGGGCGGGTGATGGCGCGCAGCCAGCCGTGGTAGGGCAGGGCGTCGTCGTCCCCGAAGGCCACGATGGGGCTCTCGGTGGCCCGGAGGCCGGCGTTGAGGGCGTGGGACTTGCCGGGCTCCGGCACGAAGACCACCCGGTGGGCGAGCTGCTCCCAGGCGGCGATGCGCGCCGCCTCGAAGCTCCCGCGCTCGGCGTTGACCACCAGCAGCAGCTCGGCGCCGAGCTCGTCCGCCTGCCGCCGCACCTCGGCCAGGCTGCGCTCGAGCAGCTCGGCCTCACCGAGGGTGGCGATCAGGACGCAGACCTCGGCCGCGCTCATGCTCAGTTGTCGACGTAGCCGAGCTGCTGCAGCTCGGCCCGCTTCTCCTCGCTGAGGTCCTCGAGGCCGGTGATCGTCGGCTGCAGCTGGAAGCGCTCGCGGTGCTCCTCCGCCAGCTGGTGGAAGATGCCGACCGCGGTGCGGGCGCGGCCGATCCACTCCGGGTCGCGCGGCAGCGGCGCCGCCTCGGTCGGGTCGGCGGCCAGGTCGTAGATCTGCTCGTCCTGGTCCGGCGCCAGCCGCAGCACCACCTTGCGGTCGCCGTTGCGCCAGGCCACCTGCCGCTTCGGGTGGTTGGACTCGGCGACGAAGCCGTCGGCGCTCAGGCCGAGGTCGCCGCCGCGCCACCGCAGGTCGCGGCCGACCACGCTCTCGGGCGCGGTGAGCCCCAGCTCGCCGAGCAGGGTCGGCATCAGGTCGACCAGCTGGGCCGGGTCGGCGCGCCGCAGGCCGCGCGGGCCGCCCGGCAGCATGACCATCAGCGGCACCCGCAGGCACTCCTCGTAGACCTGCTTGTGGCCGAACTCACCGTGCTCGTCGAACTCCTCGCCGTGGTCGGAGGTGACGATGACGATCGTGTTCTCGAGGTGGCCGTTCACCCGCAGCCAGCCCATGAGCAGCGCGAACTGCTCGTCGACCAGGGACAGCTCGGCGTCGTAGAGCGCCTTGACGAAGGCGGTGTCGGCGGCGTCCGCGGTCTTCAGGGCCGGGTTGACGATCTTCTGCTGGACGTCGGTGAGCGGGTTCTTGACCTCGTCGGACTCGGCGTAGTCGCGCGCCCGCTTCAGCACCTCGCGCATCGGGCCTTGGTAGCCCTCGGCGAAGCGCTCCTCGTAGCCGGGGGGCGGGAGGTAGGGCGTGTGCACCTCGTAGGTGTGCAGGAAGAGGAAGAAGGGCTTGTCGCGGTCGGCGTGCTCCTCGAGCCACTCGATACCGCGCGACACCCGGTCGACGACGCCGCGGTTCTTGGTCTCGAAGTGCTGGAAGCCCTGCATCAGGCCGCGGTCCTCGATCAGCCAGCCGCCGTCGGCGATGGCGGCGGTGGACCAGCCGGCCTCGCGCAGGACCTCGGCCAGGGTGATCGCCGGCTCGGCCAGCCGCGGGTGCACCAGCTCGCCGGATTCGGTCTTGACGTCGTTCCAGATGCCGTGGGCGGCCGGGAAGGTCGAGGTGAACAGGCTGGCGTGCGAGGGCGCGGTCTGCGGGGCCTGGGCGGAGACTTGCTCGAACAGCACCCCTTCGCGGGCGAAGGCGTCCAGGTTCGGGCTGGTGTTGCGCGGGTAGCCGTAGCAGGACAGGTGGTCGGCGCGCAGGGTGTCGATCAGGAAGACCAGCACGTTCGGCGGCTTCGGCTCGTCGGCGCCGCCGCAGGCGCCGAGCGCGAGCAGCAGGCAGCCGGCCAGCAGATGGCGAGGGGCGGGGCGACGCATCGGCCCACAGGATACGGGCGAGGTCCGCTCGGGCCGCGCTCCGCCTGGTCCCCGGTCACCCCCCGGCCGCGCCGCCGCCGACCGAGCCCGCGGCGGCGCTAGGATCCGGGAATGTTGTGGGGCATCCTCGCCGGTGCGGGCCTGTTCGGCCTGCTCGACAGCGCGCTGCGCCTGGGTCTGCCGGACGGCGGCCTGTGGCGCGAGACCACCATCGTCGTGCTGGCCGGCGACCTCGGGCTGGCCTCGGCCCTGGCCCTGCTGGCCCTGCTCCTGAAGCGCCCGCGCAGCGCCGGCGGCGGCTTGGGCTTCGGCCTGGGCATCGGAGCCGCGCCCTTCCTGGGCTCCTTCCTGCCGAT
>CAZXTO010000400.1:0-3340 GCA_964643675.1 uncultured Planctomycetales bacterium | reverse complement strand
GGCTCGCGCTCGGCCAACCACCAGGCGCCGCCGGCGAGGGCGGCGAGCAGGAAGACGATCAGGAGGAGGCGGGTCGGGTTCATCGGCGGCGGCGCCAGAGCATCAGGAGACCGAACAGCAGGGTGACGCCGGGCAGGGCCAGGATCGAGAGGTTGGCCAGCCGGGCGTGCTGAGCCGGGGTCGGCCGGAAGGGCAGGCTCTCGAGCGCGACCAGGCCGGTGCTGGCCTTCTCCTGGCCGAGCAGCCAGCGCGTGCCGGCGGCCAGGAAGTCTTGGCCGAGCTGTTGGGGGTCGAACAGGAAGGCGGCCGAGCCGGCCACCAGGGCCCGGCCCTCGCCCTCGCCGGGGTCCTCCCAGCTGCGGGCCGCCACCACCAGGGTGTGCGGTCCGCGCGGATCGTTGGGACCGGGGGCGAAGTCGGGCAGGCGCTCGTCGGTCTCGATCCAGCTGCTGCCGTCCAGCCACACCAGCGGCTCGCGAGCGTAGTCGTTGGAGCCGGAGCTCAGCTCGACGGCCTGGGCCGAGCCCATCACCAGCCAGCGCTGGGCGCGGTGCAGCTCGGCGGTCACGAAGTGGGCCGGGTCCAGGCCCTCGAAGGACACCGCCAGGCTGTTGGCGGTGTCGGAGCTGCCGACGCGGCCGCGGTAGGGCGCGCACAGCACGCCGTCGCGGAAGCGCGCCCCGCGCGGCGCCAGCAGCTCGTTCCAGTCCTCCATCACCGCCGGCGGGGTGAGGAAGCCGAGCGCCACCAGGAAGGGCCGGTCGGCCTCGACCCAGGCGCGCAGCTCGGCCGCCTCGGCGTCGGCCAGCGGCTGCGCCTGGCCGGGCACGATCAGCAGGTCCCAGGGGTCGGCGAGCGAGGGCACCGCGAGCACGGCCTCGGCCTCGTAGCCTTCGCTGGCCAGGGTGGCGAGCAGCGGCTCGAGCGCCTCCGGCGGCAGGCCGCCCGGCAGGGCGCTGGCCAGGACCGCGATCCGCGGCAGCTGGTCGCGGCCGAGGCGCAGGGCGGCGTCACCGAGCGCCTCGTCGACCCGGTGGCTGGTCAGGCGGGCCGGCCGGTCCTCGCGCGGCTGCTCGACGCGGAACAGCTCGTCGAAGCGCAGGATGCGGCGCTTGTCCCCGACCTCGAGGTAGATCATCTGGCCGCGCTGGTGGCCGAGCCGCTGGGCGGCGGCGGCGATCTCCACCGGCGGCGAGAACTCGTCCAGCACCTCGACCTGGACCGCGCCGTGGCTCTGGATCCGGATCTCCTCGGCCGCCACCCGCAGGATCGCGTAGGCGTTGGGGTAGACCGCCGAGCGGTTCCAGGTCAGCGGGTCGCGCGGGTCGGGCTTGTCGAGGAACAAGGTGGCGCGCGAGCCGTCCGGCAGGCCGGCCAGGGCTTGGGCGCTGCGGTCGCTCAGCGCCAGCGGGCTGGTGCCGGCGAAGTCCCAGCGGTAGCGCAGCTCGGGCTGGGAGAGGGCGCGCAGCATCAGCACGACCAGGGCCACCGCGGCGGCGCCGGCGAAGAAGCTGAGCAGGCCGAGGCGCAGGCGTCGGCTCACGGCACCCACCTCCGCGACACCAAGCGCACCCAGGTCAGGAACAGGAACAAGGCGGACAGGCCGAGGAAGTAGGCCGCGGCGTAGCTGTCGAGCAGGCCGGCGGCGAAGCCGCGGTCGAGCATGTTGGGGATGTTGGCGGCGCGCGCCACGGCGCCGACCAGGCCGGGGGAGCTCTCGGTGATGGCCGGCAGGAACAGCAGCAGGTAATTCAGGGCCGCGCCGCCGCCGGCGGCGAGGATCAGGTTTCCGCTCCACGAGCTGGCGAAGAGCCCGGTGGCCAGGAACAGCAGGCTACACAGCACCGCCCCGCTGAAGCCGCCGATCACCCGCGCCCAGTCGAGCGGCGCGCCGAGCGCGGCCAGCAGCACGAACAGGAGCAGCACCCCGCCCCAGAACAGCAGGAAGAACAGGGTCGCGCTGAAGTACTTGGCCAGCACCACCGCGGCGTCGGAGACCGGCGCCGTGAGCAGCGGCTCGAGGGTGCCGAGGCGGTGCTCCTCGGCCAGCAGGCGCAGGGTGACGAGCGGCGGGAAGGCCGGCATCAACAGCCACACCAGCAGCGAGCTGCCGAACAGGTACTGCGGCAGCAGGGAGAGGTCGCTCTGGACCTCGGGCGAGAAGTCGAGCGCGTAGACGAACAGCAGCCCGTTGAGCAGGTACCAGACCCCGAGCAGCAGGTAGATCGAGGGCGTCACGAACAGCGAGTAGACCTCGCGCCGCAGCAGGGCGGAGAAGGCGCTCACGCGGCCTCCTCGGGTGCCGCAGCTTCCTGACCGACCAGGACCCGGAACAGGTCCTCGAGGCTGGGCTCGGCCGGATGGAAGGCCTGCACCGGCTCCGGCCGCGCCGCCAGCCAACGGAACAGCTCGGCCCGCTGGGCCAGCTCGGCCAGCTCGAGCAGCAGCGCGGGGCCGTCCTGCTCGAGTACGCGCAGGCCCGGGAAGGCCTCGGGCAGCGCGGCGGCGAGGGCGGCGCCGGGCGCCCGGTCGCTCTCGGCCTGGGCATCGGACACGGCTTCGAGCCGGAGCCGCAGGCGCGGGCGCTGCTCGAGCCGGGCCAGGAGCTCCTCGCGGCGGCCGAGGGCCAGCTCGCGGCCGTGGTCGATGACCAGGATCCGGTCGGCGATCTCCTCGACCTCGGGCAGCACGTGGGAGCTGAACAGCACCGCCTTGTCCCGCTCGCGGGCGAGGTGGCGCAACAGCTCGCGGAACTCCTGGCGCTGGAGCGGGTCGAGGCCGCCGAAGGGCTCGTCCAGCAGCAGCGCCGGCGGGTCGGCGAGCAGGGCATCGGCCAGGCCCACCCGCTGACGGAAGCCCTTGGACAGGGCCGAGAAGGGCTGGCGCAGCCGCGGCGTCAGGCCGAGCAGCTCGGCCACCTCGGCCACCCGGGGTCGGCGCCGCCGCCGGGACAGGCCCTTGAGGCCGGCGCGGAACCGCAGGTACTCCCCGACCCGCAGCTCGGGCGGGGCGACGAAATTCTCCGGGAGGTAGCCGGTCGCGCGGCGGGCGGCGATCGACTGCTGGGTCAGGTCGTGGCCGGCGACCGAGGCGCTGCCGGAGCTCGGCGGCAGGAAGCCGCTCAGGATCCGCAGGGTGGTCGACTTGCCGGCGCCGTTGGGGCCGAGGAAGCCCAGGATTTCGCCCGGGAGCACCTCGAAGCTGAGCTCCCGGACGGCGTGGACGGCGCCGAAGCGCTTGTGCAGACGGTCGATGCGGATCATGCGGCGGCAACCGGGTCCGGACAGGATAGGACCCTGGCGCGGGAAACGCAGCGGGGGGCCGGCGAGCCGGCCCCCCG
>CAZXTO010000399.1:0-3342 GCA_964643675.1 uncultured Planctomycetales bacterium | reverse complement strand
GTCGCGCAGGCTGCGGCCGCGCCAGTACGGGATCACGCTCCGTTCGTAGTCCTGGAGCACCGCCTCCGGAACGCCGTAGCGGGTCTTCGCGCGCGAGTCGAGGATGCGCAGGTCCTCCAGGCTGTGGCAGGTCAGCTCGGGGAAGGTCGGCACCACCTTGGGCGCCGGCCCGCGCTCGCCGACGATCAGCTCCTCGTCGCCGATCCAGACCGTCTTGTGCTGGCACAGGTGCAGGAAGGCGCGCGCGCGCATCACCGGCACCGACCACTTGCCGTCGTGCTCGCGGTAGAACTCGGTCAGCAGGACGGCGCGCTCGGCCGAGATCGTCGGTTCGGCGGCGAGGCTGGCGCTGCGCAGGGTGGCGGTGCGTTGGTTCATGCTTGCGGATTCGGTTGGCGGGCGTCGGTGGTGACCGGCAGGCCGAGGGCGCGGAAGGGATCGGCCAGCCGCTCGAGTTGGGCGGGCGTCGGCGGCTCGATCGGGCCCAGCGGGGCCTCTCGGTTCAGGCGCGCGAACTTGTCGCGGCCGGTGCCGTGGTAGGGGAGCAGGTCAACGCCCAGCAGCCCCGGCAGCTCGGCGGCGAAGGCCGCGCTGGCCTCGAGGTTCTCGGCGTCGTCGTTCCAGCCGGGCACCACCGGGATGCGCAGCCGGACGCGGTCGTGCACCGCCGTCAGCTCGCGCAGGTTGGCCAGGATCGGGTCGCTGCCGACCCCGGTGGCGGTGTGGTGGCGGGCGTCGTCGACCAGCTTGAGGTCGAACAGGAATAGGTCGACCAGCGGGGCGATGCGCAGCAGGATCTCGGGCGGGGCGAAGCCGCAGGTGTCGACCACGGTGTGGATCTCCCGCTTCCGGCAGCCGCGCAGCAGGCGCTCGAGGAAGTCCGGCTGACCGAGCGGCTCGCCGCCGGAGAAGCTGGCGCCGCCGCCGGACTCGTCGTAGTACAGCCGGTCGCGCTCCAGCTCGGCCATCACCTGCGCGACGCTCATCTCGCGGCCGAGCAGGCGGCGGGCCTCGCCGGGGCAGGCCTCGGCGCAGCTCCCGCGCAGCAGGCAACCGGCCTCGGGCGCAGGCAGTTCCCCAGGGCCGGGGATGCCGTGCTGCGGACACTGATCGAGGCAGGCGCCGCAGCTCAGGCAGCGCCCCGGATCGACCGTGAGCTGCTTGCGGTAGGCCTGGCTCTCGGGGTTGTGGCACCACATGCAGGCCAGCGGGCAGCCCTTCAGGAACACCGTGGTCCGGACGCCGGGCCCGTCCTGGACGGACCAACGCTGGATGTCGAGGACCACGCCGGTGTTCATGCTGCGGGCGGAGGGAGTCCATCTTCCCTAAATCCCGCGGGCAGCGCTCAACAGGCCGCTCCGGCCTGAATCCCGCCAGGGCGGCTCCTCCTCAGCGCCGCAGCCAGCGCAGGCCGCCGTCGACCCAGGCCACCTGCAGTCCGGCGCCGTGGCCGGAGGTGCAGAACAAGCCGGCCTGGCGCCGCCCCATGCTCAGGAAGGCGGTCGACAGCGCCTCGGCCTCGGCGGCGCTGCGGGCGATCACCGCGCAGCCGGCCGGGTCGGTGACGGTGCGGCCATCGCTGGGCCGCACGATCGAGGAGCGGCCGTGCTCGTCCACCGTGACCGTGTTCGACAGCGCGCGCCGCGCCAGCGGCACGTGGGTGAGGGGCTCCTCGGCTCCGGCCCCGGGCGGACGCAGGCCGACCCGCCAGCCGCTGTCCAGCGCCAGCGCCAAGTCGCTGCCCGCCTGGAGCAGGCCCTGGTGCACGCCGGCTGCGCGCAGCACGACCGCGGCCCGGTCGAGGGCGTAACCGCGGCCGACGCCGCCGAAGTCGATCTGGACGTTGGGCCGGCTGAAGCGCACCAGCCGGCGCTCGGGGTCGAGCAGGATCGAGCCCAGGCCGTCGGCGGGGCCGTCCTCGAGCCGGCGCAGCGGCGCGGTCAGGTCGAAGTGACCGGCGGTGCGGATGCCGACCTGGCCGCAATCGATCAGGAGCTGCAGGACCTCCGGATCGACCTTCACCAGGTGCTTGCCGGCCTCGCGGTTCAGGCGCGAGACCTCGCTGCCCGGGTGGTGGCGGGACAGCAGGGACTCGACCCGCCGAACCTCGTCCAATGCCGCGTTGGCGGCCGTTTCGAGGCTTTCCGGGCTCTCGCCGACCAGGAGGAACTCGAAGCTGCACCCCATGGCAGACCGGCGAAAGGCGTGTCGAAGGAGCGCAGGGGGCGAGGGCACCCGTCCTGGGATACCGGCGCCGCGCTGCGAATTCAGGAGCCTGACGCCCTTTTTTTGCGCCAGGCTCCTGCGATACCCTCTGGACACGCCCCGGCCTCGCTGTTCCGCGGCGCGCCTCCTCCCCCCGCTCAGCGGGCGCCGAGCACCTTGCCGTAGCGGTAGTTGACCTCCAGGATCAGCGCGCCGAGCGCGGTGGAGTAGACCCGGCCGCCGTCCTCGCCCCACGGCCCGACCGGGTCCCAGGATCCGTAGAGGTTGTCCTCCTCGCGACCCATGTGCTGGTTCGCGAGCAGCGATCCTTCGATCGCCTTCTTCCACTTCTTCCAGTGCTCGCCGCCCCACTGGTTGAGGGCGAAGGTGGCGTAGTACCAGTAGTACAGGTCGCAGCTGCCACCCTCCTCGTCCCACACCGGCAGGGTGCCGACGATCAGGTCGGCCTGCTTCTTCAGCAGCTCGTACTTCGGGTGGTCCTTCCAGCTCCGCATGCTGGCGGTGTCGGCCATGAACTCGCGGCACAGCAGCGACACCGCGGTGAGCGCCTCCGACTTCTCCGGCGGGAAGCGGTCGATGTACGGGCGCGGGCGCGACGGCCGGCTGCCCGGCCCCGAGGCCAGGTCGTAGCCGGTGCGGCCCAGGTGGTCGGTCATGGTGTCGAACCAGTCCTCGCAATCGCGGAAGATGGCGGCGTCGATCTCGATTCCGGCTTCCTTCGCGGTCTTCAGGGCGAAGACCATCCAGCCCGTGATGGAGGTGTCATTGTCGCCGTTCGGCTGGAGCCCGTAGCGCCACACCCCGTAGGCGTTGCGGGCCCGGGTGATGGCCCCGACCGCCTTCTCGACCGGCTTGCCGATCAGCGGCGAGCCGGAGAAGAAGTAGGCCTCGCCCATCGCCATGGTGGCGATCGAGTGGTTGTACAGGGTGGGGTTGCCGACCTCGTCGCCGAACAAGCCGTTGTCGAGCTGGCTGGCCCGCAGCCAATTCACGCCGCGCACCACGTTGTCGCGGAAGTCGCCGCCGTTGGTGGTGTCGCCGTGGCCGAGGAAGGCGAGCAGAGCCAGGCCGGTGTCGCCGACGTCGTTCACCGGGCTGCCGGGGCCGTCCGAGGCC
>CAZXTO010000398.1:0-3343 GCA_964643675.1 uncultured Planctomycetales bacterium | reverse complement strand
GTTGTATGTTTTTCCGTTCCGCATGCGCCGCGCTGGCCCTCGCCGCTGCCGCCGGCCTGCCCGTCCTGGCCCAGACGCCGTCCGCCGAACCGGTTTCCGACGCACGAGCGCTCGGCTTCGACCCGGCCGCCTTCCACGCCAAGCAGGTCTGGTACGAGAGCAAGGACGGCACCCGGGTGCCGATGTTCCTGGTGCACCGCGAGGGCCTGACGCCGAACGGCGAGCTCCCGGTGCAGCTCTACGGCTACGGCGGTTTCAACATCCCGATCACGCCCAGCTTCTCGGTCGCCAACCTGGTGTGGCTGGAGATGGGCGGGGTGTTCGCGGTCGCCAACATCCGCGGCGGCGGCGAATTCGGCCGCGACTGGCACCAGGCCGGCACCGTCCACGACAAGCAGAACGTCTTCGACGACTTCCTGGCTGCGGCCGAGTGGCTGGTCGAGCACGGCTGGACCCGCCCGGACCGCCTCGCCATCCGCGGCGCCAGCAACGGCGGCCTGCTGGTCGGCGCCTGCGTGAACCAGCGACCCGATCTCTTCGGCGCAGCGCTACCTGCGGTCGGGGTCATGGACATGCTGCGCTTCCACGAATTCACCATCGGCTGGGCCTGGACCAGCGACTACGGCTCGAGCGAGGACCCGGAGCAGTTCCGCACCCTGCTGGCCTACTCCCCCTACCACAACGCCCGGCCCGGGGTCCGCTATCCGGCCGTGATGGTCACCACCGGCGACCACGACGACCGCGTGGTGCCGGCGCATTCCTTCAAGTACGCCGCGGCGATGCAGAAGGCCCAGGGCGGGCCGGAGCCCGTTCTGATCCGCATCGAGACCCGGGGCGGGCACGGCGCCGGCAAGCCGACCTCGATGCGGATCGCGGAGTACGCCGACATGTGGGCCTTCCTGCAGGAGGAGCTGGGCATGCCGGCGCCCCGCTTCTAGATCCGGAGGCGGTCTCTACTCGCCGCCAGGCAGCATGAAGTCGCGGTCCTTGACCGTCTTCCGGCCGTCCTTGCGCGCCCGCTCGATCGCCTGATCACACAGGGTACGAACCAGGTCGGAAAGGACCGGGGCGACGTTGCCCGCCGTGTTCATCCCGGCCTGGGTGCGGATGTAGTTCTTGAGCTTCGAGACGACCAGCAGAACTTCGTTCGGGGCGGAATCGTTCAATCTGTCCTCCGGCTAGGGGTTTGAGAAGAGCGTCCCGGGGGGCGAAGCGCTCCCGGGCCCGGAAATCGAGCATAGCGCCCCTCCAGAGGAAAGAGAAAGCCTCCTGGGCCCCCTGAGCGGCTCAGGAGCCGCAGTTCGACTGCCCGCGCTTCTCCAGATACTGCTGGTGTTCCTCCTCGGCGGGCCAGAATTCGGCGCTCGGGAGGACCTCGGTCACGACCGGATGCGGGAAGCGGGCGCTGGTGTCGACCGCCTCCTTGCTGGCCAGGGCGGCCTGCAGCTGGGCCTCGTCCTGGGCGAAGACCGCCGACCGGTACTGGCTCCCGACGTCGGGCCCCTGGCGATTCGGGGTGGTCGGGTCGTGGCAGGCCCAGAACACCTCGAGCAGGTTCTCGAAGCTGACGGCGTCGGGGTCGTAGGTGACCTCGCAGGCCTCGGCGTGGCCGGTCTCGCCGCTGCAGACCTGCTCGTAACTGGGGGAGGCGATGCCTCCGCCGGTGTAGCCCACCCGGGTGGCGATGACGCCAGCGACCTTGCGGAAGGTCGCCTCCACGCCCCAGAAACAGCCGGCAGCAAAGGTCGCGGTCTCGCAGCTCATGGAGTAGGGCGGCCCGCTGGGGCCGTCCGGTCAGCGTAGCGGCTCCCGGCCTGGATTTCCGGCTTCCTTCTGGACGGTGCCGGGCCCGAATTCCTAAGGCCTCAGAAATCCCGCCGCTCGAATCGCCGCAGGGCCAGCAGCAGGAACAGCGCCGTGGCGGCCAGGAAGGCGCCGGTCTGCCACCAGGGGAAGGCGTCGCCGCGGATCCCGGCCAGGGTGGTCACGTCGACCAGGGCGAACAGGGTGTAGTCCCCCACCCCCTTCACCAGGTAGAGGGCGAACTGCAGCAGCATCAGGCCGATGAGCACGATCCCGGCCTTCAGCTGGTGCTCGGCGCCGGCCGACAGCCAGACGCAGAAGGCCAGCTGGGCCAGGAGGAACAGGGAGAGGTAGGCCGAAGCCGCCATTAGCGGGCCCGCCTCGAGGCTCTCCCCCACCAGGCTGCTCAACCACCACCCGACCAGGGAGGAGAGGAACACCGGCAGGATCACCAGCACCGCCGCCGAGGCGAAGCGGACCAGGAGCAGGAAGCGGCGCGAGATCGGCCGGGAGAGCAGGAACTCGGCGGTCTTCTGGTCGGCTTCCCGGGCCACCAGGCCGCTGCCGAACAGGGCCGCCGCGGCCAGTCCGAACAAGCTGCAACCCTTGAAGAACTGCTGGAGGCTGAAATAGGCCCAGTAGCCGAAGCGGTCGATTCCCTCGATCAGGTCCTTCAGCGCCTCGAAGGGCACCAGCTTGTAGATCGCCGGCATGTTGTCGCGGAAGTCCGGCCAGTAGAAGACCGCCGCCGCCAGGGCGCCGGTCATCAGGACCAGGTAGCCGACCGCCACCCAGAGGGTGTCGCGCAGGAACTGGCGGACCAGGCTCAGCACGGGGTCTCCGGGCGCGGGGCCGCTTCGGGGCCGTAGAGCAGCTCGAAGACCTCCTCCAGGCCGCCGTCGGCGTGCTGCAGGCCAGCCAGGGGGAGCCCCTGGAGGGCGGCGAGGGCGGCCTCGAGCGGCCCCTCGAACTCCAGCCGCCAGCGGCGCCCCTCGCCCTGCCACTGGAAGCCGGGGCCCTCGGGCAGCTGCGCGCGCTCGCGAGGCTCCCGCAGGCGGAGCTGCAGGACGTGGCCGAGCCGCCGCTGGAGCTGCTCCAGGGTGCCGACCTCGAGCAGGCGGCCCGCGCGCAGGAAGGCCACCCGGTCGCAGACCCGCTCCACGCTGGCCAGGTCGTGGGAGCTGAAGAAGACGGTGCGGCCGTCGGTGGCCTCCTGGCGCAGGATGCCCTCCACCAGGCGCCGGGCGTCGGGGTCGAGTCCTTCCATCGGCTCGTCCAGCAGCAGCAGAGGCGCCCCGCAGGCCAGCGCCTGGGTGAGCAGCAGCTTGCGCTTCATGCCGTGGCTGAGCTGGCCGACCTTGCGCCGGGGCGGCAGCTCGAAGGCCTCCATCAGCTCGCGGGCGCGGCCGCGGTCGGCCTGGGGGTGGAAGTCGATCGCGAAGTCGATCAGCTCCGCGCAGCGCATCCGGTGGTAGAGCGCGGTCTCGCCCGGGGCGTAGCCGACCCGGGCGCGCACCGCGAGCGGCTCGCGGCGGGCGTC
>CAZXTO010000397.1:0-3363 GCA_964643675.1 uncultured Planctomycetales bacterium | reverse complement strand
AGCGCCATGGGGCCGGCCCGCAGCGGGGCGTCGCCGTAGACCCGCACCACCCGCTCGAGCCCCGGCCGCAGCTGCGCCCACTCCAGCAGGCGCGCCTCCAGGCGCGAGGGCGCCGCCTCCGGAGCCAGGCCGGCCAGGCGCTCCTCGAGCAGGCGGGGGTGCTCCCCGCGGCGCAGCAGCAAGCGGGTCTCCGCGCCGCTCCACCAGACCTCACGACGCGAGGCCGGCAGGGCTTCGGCGTCCTCGAGCAGCAGCTCGCGCGCCGCCTCGAAGCGCCCCTCCCAGCCCATGCCGGCGCTGCCGTCGAGCACCAGCAGGTGTTCGCGCTCGTCGCCGGAGTCGAGCTGCAGACCGCCGGTCGCCAACCACAGCAAGGAGGCGATGCCGAGCAGGAAGGCGTAGGCCAGCGGGTGCCGGAAGCGGCTGCGGAAGACGCGCGCGCGGGTGTCCTCGACCGCCTCGCGCCAGAACATGGTCGTCACCACCTCGAGCTCGCGGTGGCGCACCCGCAGGCGCTGGAGCAGGAACAGGCCGGCGGCCAAGGCCGCGAAGCCGGCCAGCAGTCCCGCGCCGCCGATCCAGCTGAAGCTCACGCCTCGTACCTCCCGGTCTCGAACAAGGTGGCGATCTGCGGCACCACCTCCTGTTCGGCGTCGAGCCGCAGCAGGCCGGCGCGGCGGCCCTGGGCGAAGCTGGTCAGCTGCTGCTGGAAGCGGTCGTAGGCGGCGCGGTAGCGCTCGAGCACGGCGGCCGACACGGTGACGTCCTGCCGCTCGCCGCTCTCGCAGTCGCGCAGCCGCAGGTCGCCCTCGAAGGCCGGGTCGCGGTCGCCCGGCCGCACCAGCTGCACCAGCAACAGGCGGTGGCGGACCCGCTTCAACGCGGCCACCACGGCCTCGGCGCCAGCGGGGTCGAAGAAGTCCGAGATCACCACCGCCATGCCGCTGCGCAGCGGCATGCCGCCGAAGCGGCGCAGCGAACGGGCGAAGTCGGTCGGGCCGCCGGGCTGCAGCCGCTCCATGCGCTGGGCGAAGCCCGGCAGGCTGCTCCAGCCCGAACGCGGCCGCACCAGCACTTCGAGGTCGGCGCCGAAAGGGAACACGCCGACGCGGTCCATCTGGCCGAGCGCGATCGCCGCGAAGGCCATCGAGGCCCGCAGCGCCGCCCGCACCCGCGGCGGGTCCTCCAGCCACATGCTGGCCGACACGTCCGGGAGCAGGTAGACCGGCAGGTCCTCCAGCTCCTCGAACAGGCGCAGGAAGACCTTGCCGAGCCGCCGGTAGAGGTTCCAGTCGATCGCCCGCAGCTCGTCGCCGGGCGAGTAGGGCCGGTAGTCCTGGAACTCGATGCCGGCGCCGAGCGCCTTCGAGCGCTGCTCGGCGAATCGCCCCCCGCGCGGCACCCGCTTGGCCACGAGCCGCAGGTGTTGCAGCGACTCGAGGAAGTCGGGATCGAAGAACTCTTCGGCTCGGACCGGGGCGGCCATGGCAGGTTCCGGGTCGGCGCCGATCAGCCTTGCGGCTGCACCTTGTCGAGCACCGCGTTCACCACCTGGTCGGGGGTGATGCCCTCGGCCATGCCGTGGAAGTTGATCATCACCCGGTGCCGCAGGCAGGCCGGAGCGACCGCGCGGATGTCGTCGCAGCTGACGGCGTAGCGACCGGCCAGCAGCGCCTGCACCTTGCCGGACAGCAGCAGCGCCTGGGCGCCGCGCGGGCTCGAACCCAGGGCGACGTTCTCGTTGACCAGCTGGGGCGACCACTCGCGGTTCGGCTGGGTGCCGATCACCAGGCGGACGGCGTGGTCCATGGCCGCCTCGGGCACCGGGACCGAGCGCACGGTCTCGCGCAGGGCGAGGATCTCGGGGCCGTGGCAGACCGCCTCGAGCGCCGCCTCCTCGGTGCCGGTGGTGCGCTCGAGGATGGTCTTGTACTCGGCCTCCTCGGGGTAGTCGACCACCAGCTTCATCAGGAAGCGGTCGAGCTGCGCCTCGGGCAGCGGGTAGGTGCCCTCTTGCTCGACCGGGTTCTGGGTCGCCATGACGCAGAAGGGCTCGTCGAGCTTGATGGTGCGCCGGCCGACCGAGATCTGCCGCTCCTGCATCGCCTCGAGCAGCGCCGACTGGGTCTTCGGCGTGGCGCGGTTGATCTCGTCCGCCAGCACCAGGTTGGCGACCAGCGGCCCCTCCTGAAACTTCAGCTCGTGGCCGCCGCCCTCGGTCTCGACCAGGATCTGGGTGCCTTGGATGTCGGCCGGCATCATGTCGGGCGTGAATTGCACGCGCGAGAAGCGCAGGTCGACGGCGCTGCCGAGGGTGCGCACCAGCAGGGTCTTGCCGAGGCCGGGCACGCCCTCGAGCAGCACGTGGCCGCCGGCGAGCAGCGCGGTCAGCACGCCTTCGACGACGTCCTTCTGGCCGACCATGGAGCGGCACACCTCGGCGCGGATGCGCTCGAAAGTGGTGCGGAAGTTCTCGGCCCGGGCGCGGGCCTCTCCGGCCGCGTCCGGCGATTGCACGGAATCACTCATGTCTGTTCTCGGCTGCGCTGACGCAGGCTCAGGAAGTAGTCGCGCACCAGGCTGCGCATCCACGGCAGCATCTCCTGGCGCTGCAGCGCCGCCGCGGGCTGCTCCCGGGCGCGGCGCGCGGAGGCGGACAGCGGCGGCGCCGGTTCGGCGCGCGGCTGGATCCGCTCCTGGGTGATCTTGGTCTTGCCGGGATTCGGCTGGCCCTTGACGCGGTCGGGGATCGGCACGCCCAGCACCAGGCTGGCGGTGCCGCGCGATTTCTTGGGCTGGGAAGGGCCGCCGCGGCCGTTGGCGTCGGGGTTCGGCTGGTTGCCGAAGCCGATCGTCAGGTCGCGGCTGACCGGCGGCCGGCGGTCGCGCAGCGAGGGCTGCATGCCGCCGCGAGCCTCCTGGTCCTCCTCTTCCTCGTCGACCTGGTCCTCTTCCTCGAGGTCCTCGTCGTCGGGCGTGTTGACGTGGTCCTTGCTCGACCAGTCCGAGGCGGCGGGGTTGCGGTTGGAGCCGCGCGAGGAGCCCCGGCCGGCGGTCGAGCCAGACTCCTGCTCCTCGTTCTTCTTCGGTTTCTGCTCGGCCTTGGGCGGGTCCTTCTTGGGCCGCTTCTTCTTGGCCGCGCTGGTCTTCTTCTTGCCGGGCTTCGAGATCTGGCCCTGCTGCGAGGGGCTGCCCTGGGCGCTGCCGGCGCCGGTGGAGGGCTCGGCGGCCGAGGAGCGGCCGCTCCCGGTCAAGCCCTCGCTCTCCTTGCTGTCCTGCTCCTCGCTGGTCGAGGAGGCGTGGGTCTCGGCGCTGGCTTCCTCCTGCGGCGGCCGCGCGGGGCGCTCCGCCGCGGTCTCGACC
>CAZXTO010000396.1:0-3368 GCA_964643675.1 uncultured Planctomycetales bacterium | reverse complement strand
CACGTCAACGGTCGGATCCATGCCCCACTCGATCGTGAGGTTGTCCACGCCGGCGTTCCACTGCTGGAAGATCGCGAACAGCGACGGGTCCTGCCACCAGATCTCGACCTGGTCGACGTTGGTGATGACGTCATTCCAGTCGACGCCCGGGCGGAAGTGGTAAGGGTCGCCGACCCAGCCGCCGGTCCACCCGGCCGGGACCGGATCGGTCGACTGGCTCGGGATCTCGAAGTTGTAGTGGCCCCAGCCGGCGCCGACCTGCGGCACCAGCGGGCCGACCGAGTAGGCGTAGTCGTCGTCGTCGGGGGTGCTGGTCCCCTTGGTGTCGCGGAGCAGCAGGCTCAGGTCGCGGCCGAAGGCGCCGAAGATCGCGCCCAGGGTCTGGGCGTCGAGGTGGATGCGCGAGACGCCGGTGGCGCGGTAGTCCCCGACCCACGGGCCGGTGGTGGTGTCGCTGGAGAGGATGACTGTGAACGAGTCAATCATGCTGTTGTGCAGCCAGCGGCCAGGACTGCCGCCCGTGGTCTCGATCACGTCGGGGACGGCGACGCCGAAATTCCAGCCGGTCGGGTTCTGGCCGTTCTCGAAGTCGTCCGTGGAGCTTCCCTGGGCGCTCAGGGGGAGCGTCAGCAGGGAGGCGGTGAGGGCGGTGCGGAGGATGTTCATGGTTCGCAGGGGGGAAGGCACGATCGCCGTGGTCAGATCCTATCCCAGGAAAGTTTCCAGGGAACAAAGTTTCCAGGAAACTTTGCCCGGGCCGGGCTAGACTTCGGTGGCCCATGAAGTCCTCGACCTCCCTCGAATCCGAGCTCTCGCTGCGGGAGCGGCTGGCCCAGCTGGGCCAGGACCTCCAGGAGGGCTTCCGCGAGGTCCTGGAGGCGCTCCCGACCGAGGCCCGCCGGACCAGCCGCCTGAGCGGCTTGGCCGGGGTGAACAAGGTCTTCGCCTCCCGCCTGCTGACGGCGATGAAGCAGACCGATCCGCTCGCCGTGGTCGACCGCATGCCCGGTCCCGAGCCCCTGCGCAACTTCCTGGCTCGTCTCGGGGAGGGGCAGGTTCCCCGCCGGTCCCTGCTCGCCGCGCGCCAGGCCGTCGAGAGCTTCGATCGCGTGATCAGCCGGGAGGCCGGCAGCCGCTCCGCGCTGCAGACGATGATGTCGTCTTGGGTGGGGGAGGCCCAAGGGGAGTTCCACAGCCGGCGCCGGCAGACCGCCTTCAAGGCCGTCTCGGAGCTCAAGGGCGCGGCGGTGGACCTCAGCCTCTCGCTGGCGATCCTCCATCCCTCGGCCGACCCTGAGCGGCTCGACCTGGTCTGGGTCATGCACCAGATCGGGCTGCAGCGGCTGCGCCCCGACGCACCGATCCGGCTCGACACGCGGCGCCTCTCGGACGAAGGCGACCGCCGGCACCCGGAGGCGCTCTCCGGCGCGGCCCTCGAGGAAGTGCTGCCGGGGGACCTGCGCGCCTTCTGCCCGAATGGCCCGGCGCCGATCGAGGCGCGGCAGGTCGACGGCACCATGAACTACATGCTCGCCGGGGAGGCCTTCGGACCCCACCAACGCTGCGACATGCTCCTGGTCGAGATCAATCGGGCGGAGATGCGGCGTCGGCGCGAAGACCAGCCCGGTCGCCGTTCCTATCTCTACGCCAACCCCGTGCCGCCGGCGCGCACCCTGGTCCTGGACGTGCTCCTGCATCGTTCCTTGCTCGGGCCGGAGGCGCCGGAGTTGCTGGTCTACGACACCGCTGGCTCGGGGCCGAAGGACCCGAACGATCCGCTCAGCGCCTTCGACCTGCTGGAGAGCACGGAGGAGTTGGAGCACATCGACCTGGCCGAGGGCGACGCCGACCTGCCCGAGTACTCCCGCTACTCCCTGCTGCTGGAGGCGGTGATGCTGCACCTGGATTGGAAGCCGGAGGACTTCGGACTGTGGCGCGCGCGGCTCCCCTTCCCGCTGCACTCGAGCCAGGTGACGGTGGCCTTCCAGCCGGCTCCCTGAGCCGTCGCGTCGCCGTCGTGGACCGGGCGCGCGGGATCGCCGGGCGGAGGAGGACAGACCTATAATCTCCGACCCCGCCGCCGTTCCTTGACGCGCAGGAGCGCCGCATCGCCGCGCTCCGGGCGCCGTTCCCGACCCCACCCCCCGACGCATGACCTCCGCCAAGATCACCTGGACCCTCATCGATGAGGCTCCGGCCCTCGCGACCCATTCCCTCCTGCCCATCCTGGAGGCCTACACCCAGGGCACCGGGGTCGAGGTCGAGACCGCCGACATCTCCCTCTCCGGCCGCATCCTGGCCAACTTCCCGGAGGGCCTGCGCGAGGACCAGCGCATCCCGGACGAGCTGGCGCGGCTGGGCGAGCTGGCCAAGACGCCGGCGGCGAACATCGTCAAGCTGCCCAACATCAGCGCCTCGATCCCGCAGCTGCAGGCGGCGATCGCCGAGCTGCGCGAGCAGGGGTACGAGGTGCCGGAGTATCCGGAGGAGCCGCGGAACGACGAGGAGCGGGCGCTACAGGCGCGCTTCGCCGCGGTGCTCGGTTCGGCCGTCAACCCGGTGCTGCGCGAGGGCAACTCCGACCGGCGGCCGGCGACGGCCGTGAAGCGCTTCGCCCAGAAGCACCCGCACCGGATGATGAAGGACTGGCCGGAGTCGGGCTCGAAGACCCGCGTCGCCCACATGAACGGCGGCGACTTCTACGGCTCCGAGCGCTCGACCACCCTGGCCGAGGCCACCGAGGCGCGGATCGAGTTCGTGGCCGCCGACGGCGCGGTGAGCGTGCTGAAGGAGTCGGTGCCGCTGCTCGCCGGCGAGGTGCTGGACTGCTCGGTGATGAGCGTCGCCGCGCTGCGCGCCTTCTACGCCGAGCAGATCGCCGCGGCGAAGGCCGACGGCGCGCTGCTGTCGCTGCACCTGAAGTGCACCATGATGAAGGTGTCCGACCCGATCCTGTTCGGCCACTGCGTCTCGGTCTACTTCGCCGACGCCCTGGACCAGCACGCCGAGGCCCTGGCCGAGGTGGGGGCGAACGTCAACCACGGCTTCGCCGACGTGGTCGCCAAGCTCGACCGCCTTCCGGCCGACAAGAAGGCCGAGGTCGAGGCCGACGTCGCCGCCTGCTACGAGAACGGCCCGGCGCTGGCGATGGTCGACTCGCGCAAGGGCATCACCAACCTGCACGTGCCCAACGACGTCATCATCGACGCCTCGATGCCGAACGTGGTGCGGGACGGCGGCCGCATGTGGAACGCCGACGACGCCCTGCAGGACACCGTGGCGATGGTCCCGGACCGCAGCTACGCCACCATGTACCAGGCCGTGATCGAGGACTGCCAGCGGCACGGCCAGTTCGATCCGGCGACCAT
>CAZXTO010000395.1:0-3378 GCA_964643675.1 uncultured Planctomycetales bacterium | reverse complement strand
GTCGGCGATCACCGCGGGCACCCCGAAGCGCGCGGCGAGCGCCTCGACCCGCTCCGGGTCGCGACCGGCCACCGCCCAGCGCAGCGCCGGCGGCGCGTGGAGCTGAAGCTCCTCGGCCGCGAGCCGGCCGGTGAAGCCGGTGGCTCCCTGCAGCACCAGGTCGAAGTCGCGCGAGGCGTCCATGGCCGCATCGTAGACTCCGGCATGCGCCGGCGCTCCTCCCTCGTCCGTCTGGCCGCGCCGTTCGCGGCCGCCCTCCTCCTGGCTCCGCTCGCCCCTGGCCAGGACCAGCCGGATCCGCTGATCGGCTCCTGGCAGGGGCCGCTCGAGGTCGGCCCGGGCAGCTCGGTCGCCACGATGGTACACGTCGAGGCCGACGGCGCCGGGGGGCTGCGCGGCACGGTGGACAGCCCCGAGCAGAAGGTCTGGGGGCTGCCGCTCAGCGCGGTGGAGCGAGGCGAGGGCGGCACCGTGCGGATCGAGCTGGCGATGACCGGCGGGGTCTTCGAGGGCGGCCTCGACGGTCCGGACCGCTTGCGCGGTCGGTGGAGCCAGCGCGGCACCGTCCAGGACTTCGTGCTGGATCGGATCGCCCCGCCGGTCGCCGTGCCGCCTGAGCTCGCCGAAGGGCTGGCGGGGATCTGGGAGGGCGAGCTCGTGCTGGGCGCGGTCGAGCTGCGCGCGGTCCTGCGGCTCGAGGTGGACGCGGAAGGCCGCCTCGGCGGCAGCTTCGACAGCCCCGACCAGGGCGCGCTCGGCATCGCGCTCACCCGATGTGACGCCCTGGGAGGAGGGCGCGTGCGGTTGTCGATCGGCGCCATCGCCGCCAGCTTCGTCGCCGAGCTCGACGAAGAGGGCCGGCTGGCCGGGGACTTCCTGCAAGGGCTGGCCCGCCTGCCGCTGGTGCTCGATCCGGTGGAGCGGGCCACCGAGGTGCGCCGGCCGCAGACCCCGCGGCCGCCCTTCCCGTATCGGGCGGAGGAGGTGAGCTACGAGAACCCGGAGGGCGGGGTCCGCCTGGCCGGCACCCTGACCCTGCCGCCGGGGCAGGGGCCCTTCCCTGCCGCCCTGCTGATCACCGGCTCCGGCTCCCAGGACCGCGACGAGGCGATCTTCGAGCACAGGCCCTTCCTCGTCATCGCCGACCACCTGACCCGCGCCGGCGTGGCCGTCTTGCGCGTGGACGACCGCGGCGTCGGCGGCAGCACCGCCGGCAAGGGCGGGGCCACCAGCCGGGACCTGGCCGGAGACGTGGCCGCCGGCGTGGCCTTCCTGCGCGGGCGGCCCGAGGTCGACCCGCGACGGATCGGCCTGATCGGCCATAGCGAAGGCGGCGTGATCGCGCCGATGGTGGCCGCCGAGGATCCGGAGCTGGCCTTCCTCGTCCTGCTCGCCGGCACCGGTGTGCCTGGTCGTCAGATCCTGCTCGAGCAGACCGAGCTGCTCGGGATGGCCTCGGGGGCGTCGCCCGAGGCGGTGGCCGCCAACCGTCGGGTCCAGGAGCAGCTGTTCGACGCGCTGCTCGACCCGGGACTCGAGCGGGAGGAGCGCCGCTCCCGCTTGGAGGAGCTGCTCCGCGGGCATCCCGACTTCGAGGTCGGCGACGAGGAGGGGATCGCGGCGGCGATCGCGCAGCTGGACCACCCCTGGATGCGCTTCTTCCTCGCCCACGATCCGTCTGCGGTGCTCGAGGAGGTGGCGTGTCCGGTGCTGGCCCTGAACGGCCGCCTCGACCTGCAGGTGCCCTGGCAGGCCAACCTCGAGGCGATCGCGGCGGCGCTCGAAGCGGGCGGGAATCGGGACTTCGAGGCGGCGGACTACCCGGGCCTGAACCACCTGTTCCAGGAGGCCGAGACCGGCCTGGTGAGCGAGTACGGGCAGATCGAGCAGACCATCGCGCCGGTCGTCCTTAAGAAAATGGAGGCCTGGATCAGGAAACGGGTCGGCGTCTGAGCCGGCGCGATTGAGAAGGACGCTGCCGGGTTCCAGTGGTAGCTTGGACGGGCGTTCTCCCCGTTGGCTTCTGCCCCCCCGACGACCATGCTCTCCGCGCTGATCCTCGCCGCTCCTTTGCTCTGCCCTCAGGATTCGACCGTCTACGTCCCGGATCAATACGCCTTCATCCAGGACGCGCTCTACGCGGTCTCTCCGGGCGACACCATCGTCGTGCGGCCCGGCACCTACTTCGAGTACGCGATCGACTTCCTCGGCAAGGACGTGACCCTGGTCAGCGAGAAGGGCGCCGACGTGACCA
Organism: uncultured Planctomycetales bacterium; assembly: GCA_964643675.1. Taxonomy (GTDB): domain Bacteria; phylum Planctomycetota; class UBA1135; order UBA1135; family UBA1135; genus J029. The sequence continues at coordinate 1,124 of CAZXTO010000395.1, read as the reverse complement.
CGATCGACGGCCAGGCCTCGGGGTCGGTGATCGACTTCCACGGCGGCGAGGGTCCCGCCGCGGTCCTCGACGGCTTCACGATCACCAACGGCAAGAACTGGGACGGGGGCGGCGTGTCGATCACCGACGACAGCTTCGGCAACGCCTCCTCGCCGACGATCCAGAACTGCGTCATCGAGGCCAACGTCGGCGACGGCGGCGGCGGCGGCATGCACATCCGCGGCAGCTCGACCTCGATCGTGCGCAACTGCCTAATCCAGGCCAACACGACCACCTACTACCACGGCGCCGGGGTGGTGATCTTCAACTCGCAGCCGGTGTTCCAGGGCTGCACGATCCGCGACAACGTCAGCGCCGGCAGCGGCGGCGGCTTCGCGGTTTGGGACGCCACCTCCGACCTGTTCCTGACCGACTGCATCCTCTACAACAACACGCCCAGCAACATCGACCGGATCGGTCAGGCGGCGCTGCTCGCCGAGTACAGCCTGTGCGAGGGCGACTCGCTCAAGTTCTGGTTCGGCACCGGCTGCATCGACGCCGACCCGCTGTTCGCGACCGGCCCGAACGGAGACGACAGCTACCTGAGCCACCTCGCCGCCGGCCAGGCGGCCGACAGCCCCTGCATCGACGCCGGCAACCCGGCCTCGCCCGCCGCCGGCACCACGCGCACCGACGGCCGCGCCGACAGCGGCGTGGTCGACATGGGTTATCACCATCCCGCGCGCTCCCTGGTGCTCTCGGTCAGCAACCTGGTGGCGGGGGCGATCACGACCATCGAGGTCAGCAACAACGACCCCGGCGACCTGTGCGTGGTCGGCTACTCGCGGTGGGGGGGCGGACCCTTCAACAGCCCCTACGGGCCGGTCTATCTGACCCCCCCCTACGTCGCCCTGCCGCCGATGGTGGCCGACGCGCAAGGCGTGGCCACCCTGGCCAGCCCCGTGCCGCCGATCGCCGCCGGCCTGAGCGTCTGGCTGCACGGCCTGAACCAGAACCTCGGCCTGCTCACGAATCCCCTCGCCGAGGTCATCCAGTAGGCCCGGGCGCCGCTACAATCTCCGCCCGGCGAGCGGCCGTAGCTCAGTTGGTAGAGCGTCAGCTTCCCAAGCTGAATGTCGAGGGTT
>CAZXTO010000394.1:0-3395 GCA_964643675.1 uncultured Planctomycetales bacterium | reverse complement strand
CCCGGCGCGCACCGAGGCCTCTGCGGGCGTCGCTCGGCTCATCCGCCCGCGGGCAGGATCACCCGCGGCGCCGGAGTCTCGAGCGGCTCGCGGCTGAACAGCAGCCGCACCGGGTGGCCGATCTCCGGTAGCAGGTAGGTGTTCGGGTACCAGATGTACTGGTTGTCGGCCTCGGAGTCCTTCCCGGTCAGCAGGTGGTTCTCGTACGGGAAGTAGATCAGGCTGACCAGGTTGCCCTCGGCGTCGGCGGCGAACAGCTCGTCGGCGTCCTTGTGCGGCTTGATGAAGCGCGAACCCAGGTAGACGAACTTGCCGCGCTCGTAGGTCCGCTCGCTGCGCACGTTCAGGACCAGGTCCTCGACCCGGTGGAAGTGCTTGTCGACCACGCCGTCGGCGCGGGTCTCCTCCCATCCGGCGTAGAGGTAGAAGCCGTCGCCAGCAGCCGGCTCGATGGTGTAGTCGGGCACCCCGGCCTCGTACTCCTCCCGGGTCGGCGGCGGATCCTTGGCCACGAAGCGCCCGTTCTGCCCCTTCTCCACCCCGAGCAGGAGCATGGCCGCGTTGAGCGCGGCCGCGTTGAGGTCCTTGACCAGGAACAAGGACTCGTGGTCCTTGCCGCGCGGCTGCACGATCAGGAGGTACTCGAGCGGCTCGTAGATCTGGCAGACCTCGGCGTCGACCTCGATCAGGCCGCGGCCCAGATCGACGCGCATGCCCTGGGCGGCGAGCTGGCGCAGGACCTCGGCGGCGGCGTCGGCGGGCGCGGGGTCCTGGAGCCGCTGCGCTTGCTCCCGGGGCGGGCTGGCCGGCGGAGGGGTCGGTGCGGTGGCCAGGACGGGCAGGAGCAGGGGCAGGGCGAGCAGGAGGCGCATGCGTGCGGGGAGAACGGGGCGGAGGGTGGCCGGTTCAATCGCCATCCTAGGAATCTGGCCCCCTTCCGTGGTCCTCGCCCTGATGGATCCCCTGCTGCCGCAAGGAGATCCACGCGATTTCCGGCTCCCGGCCCACCCCGGGAGAGGCCTGCGGCTCCAAGACCGGAGTCCGCCAGGACCCAGGCCGCGCCCGAGGACCACGCAAGGGGGCCAGCTTCTAGCGGCGCTTCTTCACCAAACGCTCAGCGTCCACCGACGCCCGCTCCGCCAACGCGACCTCCCCCGCCGCCTCCGCCGCCGCCGCCAGCAAGCGCCGCGGCCGCGGGTCCAGGGGCGCCCAATCCACCGCCCGCCAGGCCCACTCCAGCGCCGCCGCCGCCTGCCCGGCCTCGACCAGCATCCAACCGGCGTCGCTCAGGTTCGAGGGCGAGGCATAACCCTCCAGCAGCGGACGCAGCAGCAGGTCCCGATCCCGCTCCGGAGCAGCGGCGGCCTGGGCCAGGATCCACTCCTCCTGCAGGCGGTCCGCCGGCAGCAGCCAGGTGCGGGCGTCGGCGGCGCCCAGCCCGAAGGCCAGGTCCCAGGGATAGGCCCGCAGCGCCGGCTTGTGCTGGAGCAGGGCCTCGAGGGCGGGCAAAGCGGTGGCGGCGTCCAGCTTGAGGGCGGCCTGCGCCAGGATGGCGGTGGCGCGGAGGCGCAGGCTGGGATCGAGACCGGCGCGCTGGGCCAGCTCGCGGCACCAGCCGAGCACCGGGCGCGGTTCGGTCCGGACCAGGATCGAGGCGGCGTGCAGCACGGCCGGCGCCTCCAGGCGATCGATGGCGAAGCGGGACCAGCGGCCGCCCGCCTCTAGGCAGCGCGCCAGGGCCCGGGCGCAGGCATGAACCCGCGGGAACTGGGCAGCGGTCCGCCTGGGATCGGGCAGGCCCTCGGCGAACAGGGGCGGGGCGGCCTCCAGGGCCTGACGCAGCTGGCCGGCCAGCGCCGCCGCCTCCGCCGGACTCGGCGCCGCCTCCTGGCTCTGCCACGCCAACAGGGCCAGACCGAGGCGCTCGGCCTCCTCCTCGAATCCCGCCGCCCGATGCGCTCGCTCCAAGGCGGCCGCCCGCTGGGCTTCGTCGCCATGCAGGACCAGACCGCGCACCAGGGCCGCGCGCACCTCGTAGTCGGCGGGCTGCTGCCCCAACAGCTCGTGCATCCAGGCGCGGCCGCCCGGGTGGACGGCGAGACCGTCCAGCGCCGCGGCGCGCGCCCCGGAGCCGTAGGCAGGCTGCAGCGCCACCTCCATCAGCAAGGCCAGGTCGTGCTCCTCCCCCGCCTCGACCAGGGCCCGAACCGCCTGCTCTTGCAGGATCAAGGCCTTGGCCTCGAGCATGCGCCGCAGGTAGGCGCGCGCGGCCTCGCTGCTGGCCGCGCGGCCGAGCGCCAAGGGCCTCGCCACCACCGCCGGCACCTCCTCGGTCTCGAGCAGCCGCGGCAGGAAGGCGTCGACCTCGGCGCTGTCGCGCAACTCGCGCGCGACCGCCGAGGCGTGGCGCGGATCCTGCCAGCCGCCGTGGGCCAGCCACTCGGCGGCGAGGCGCTGCGCCTCTGGTACCGGCAGGCGCGCGATCGGGATCATCGCCAGGCTGCGGCTGGCCGGTCGCTCCGGCCCCGGCAGGCGATCGGCGTAGACCCGGAACAGCCGCTCCGGAGGCAGGAAGGCCGGCAGCACCTGGCGCGCCAGCTCCTGCCGGTCTTCGTCCGGGCTGTCGAGCAGGGCGACCAGCTCGTCGCCGAACTCGGCCTCGCGACCGTTGGCGGCCAAGGCGCGCAAGGCGTTCAGCCGCAGGTGGTCGGGCCGCTCGAAGGCCTCGAAGAACAGCGCCCGCCGCCGCGCCGGATCGCGCTCCAAGCGCGCCCAGTAGGTGAAGGCGGTGCTGGCCACGGTGTTCACCGGGTCGTCGGCGACCGCCGCCAGGCGCGGCAGCTCGTCCTGCTCGATCATCGGCAGCCACAAGGCCAGCAGGCGGCGACGCAGCTCGGGCGGCCCCTCCAGCAGCAACGCGTCCAGGGCGCGGTCCAGCGCGGGGCGCCCGACCGCGGGCACCCAGCGCTCGAGCATGGCGAGCCGGCTCTCGAGGTCAAGGGTGGCGTCGAGCGCCAACTCGCCCCACACCGGCGCGGCCCGGCGCATCGGCGCGCCGAGCAGGAGTTCGCGGGCGCGCTCGGCCCGCGCCAGCGCCTGGGCCTGGGCGGCCTCGTCGCCCTCCAACGCATCCAGCGGAGCCACGAAGCACTCCGCCGCCAGCCACTCGAGCTCGGCCGCGCCCAGCTCCCCGCGCAAGCGCTCGTGGAGCAGCTCCGGTTCCAGGTGCTCGTGCCCCTCGAGGAATCCCTCCAAGGCCAGGGCCAGGGCGCGCTCCCGATCGGCCCCGGTCAGCGGCGGCAGGCCGCACACGCGCTCCGGCGCCAGCGCGCCGGCGGCGACCAGGACCCGGGCGGCGTAGTCCTCGGGGGGGGAAGCCAGCAGGGTCGCGCGCT
>CAZXTO010000393.1:0-3407 GCA_964643675.1 uncultured Planctomycetales bacterium | reverse complement strand
CTGCGGCCGCTGCTCGAAGGCCGGGAAGAGGCGCCGCGCTCCTCCCTGCACCGGCTGATCGGGGCGCGCCCGCGCCTCGAGACCTGGCGCGACCAGGACTACGCGGTGCACCGGGTGCTGGAGGAGGATCTGGAACGCAGCGCCGCCTACCCCGGCTGGCTGTTCCTCCGGCAGGCGCGCAAGGAGGACGGCGAGGCGATGTTGTTCCTGTTCGATCGCCGCACCGATCCGGACGAGGAGCGCCACCTCTCCGCCCAGGACCCCCGCCGGGACCAGATCCTGGACCGTTACCGCGCCGCCTTCGCCGCCGCCGCGGCGGCCGACGCCGCCCTGCCGCGCTCGGCGCCGGAGCTGCGCCGGAGCGCGGACCTGAGCGAGGAGGAGGCGCACTTCCTCGGCGCGCTCGGCTACGTCCAGGACAGCGGCCCGCGAGGCTCGGAGCCGGCCCGGCTGTGCGCCCCGCTGCCGCCCCCGGGCGAGGACCGCAGCGACTGGCGCCCCGACCGCTGAGCCCCCGCCGGGTCGACGGGATCAGCTGAGCAGACGGGCGAAGCGGCGCTTTCCGACCTGGACCAGCAGCGGTTCGCCGCCGAGCTGGACCTCGGCCGCGGGGTCGGCGACCACCTCGCCGTCGAGCCGCACCCCTCCTTGCTGGATCAGGCGGCGGGCCTCGCTGGTGCTCGCGGCCAGGCCGGCCTCCTTGAGCAGGTTGGGCAGCCGCCGCGGCCCCGCCGGGAGCTGACGCTCCGGGATCTCGCTGGGCAGCTCCTTCTGCTGGAAGCGGCGATCGAACTCGGCCGCGGCCGCCTCGCCGGCGGCGGGGTCGTGCAGCCAGCCCACCACCTCGCGGCCGAGCCGGACCTTGGCCTGACGCGGGTGGCCGGCCAGCAGCTCGGCCGCCGCCTCGTCCTCGAGCCCGGTCAGCAGCTGGTACCACTGCGGCATCATCTCGTCGGAGAGGCTCATCACCTTGCCGAAGACCTCGTCCGGGTCGGCCGTCAGCGGCACGTGGTTGCCGTAGGTCTTGGACATCTTGCGGCCGTCGGTGCCGAGCAGCAGCGGCGTGGTGAAGCAGACCTGCGGCCGCTGGCCCTCGCGCTCCTGCAGCTGGCGCCCCATGTGCAGGTTGAACAGCTGGTCGTTGCCGCCCAGCTCGACGTCGGATTCCACCATCACCGAGTCCCAGCCCTGCATCAGCGGGTACATCATCTCGTGCAGGTGGACCGGCAGCTTCTGCTCCATGCGTTGCTGGAAGTCGTCGCGCTCGAGCATGCGGGCGGCGGTGGCGTGGGCCGCCAGGCGCAGGCCGTCGAAGAAGTCCATGCCGCCGAACCACTCGCTGTTGCGGCGCACCTCGCAGGCGCCCTCGGACAGGTCGAGGATGCGGCCGATCTGGTCCAGGTAGGTGGCCGCGTTGTGCTCCACCTCCTCGGCGCTGAGGGCGGGCCGCTGGTCGTTGCGGCCGGTCGGGTCGCCGAGGCGGGCGGTGGCGTCGCCGAGGATCAGCACCGGCAGGTGGCCCAGCTCCTGGAACAGCCGCAGCACCCGGATCGGCACCGCGTGGCCGACGTGCACGTCGGTGAAGGTCGGGTCGATGCCGAATTTGATCCGCAGCGGCCGGCCCTTCTGGCGGGATTCGGCCAGGCGGCGGACGAGTTCCTCCTCCGTCACGAGGTCGGAGGAGAGGCGCTTCAGTCGGTCGATGTCCTGCATGGGGGCCCGGGGTTCAGGGCCGCTCATTCTGCCGTGTCCGCCACCACTCGATCCAGCGTTGCGGGGCCGGCCCGAAATCGAGCCCGGTCAGGCGACCGAGCGCCGCGGCGATGGTGACCGCGCGGCGCGGGTTCGGCGCCTCGGGCAGGGCGGCGGCCAGGGTCGCGATGCCTTGCTCCCGCTGGACCTCGGGCAGCAGCTCGGCGCACACCAGGAGGTGGCGGTCGGCCTGCGGCGAGTCGAGCGCGGCCGCCTGGGCCAGGCCGCCGAGCGGATCCGCTGCCAGCGCCTCCCAGCCCGGCGGGAAGGCGACGAAGCGGGCCGGGCGGAGGGCGAACTCGGCCAGCGGCAGCTCCCGCTCCCCGACCTGCAAGCCGGCCAGGCGCAGGCTCAGCCCCAATTCGAGCTCCCACAAGGCGCTCAGGGAGTCCCCGGGGTCGAGCTCGAAGTCGAGCTCCTTGCGATAGGTGCCGCCCGGCCCGAGCACCACCTCCTCGTCCAGGCGCGCCACCCGGACCTGGCTGGTGAGCTCCTCGCCGCCGTCGGGGAACAGGCGGCGGACCTGGTAGCGAAACTCCAGGCCGAAGCCCTCCTCCGGCAGCAGCAGCTCGACCGGCTCGGGGAAGGGGTTGCGGATCTCCATCACCAGGACCAGGCGCTGCCCGAAGCCGACCGGCTCGAGCGGCCCGCGCAGGGCGCAGGAGCGGCTCAGCAGCTCGGCCGCGCCGCGGGCGTGCAGGACCGAGAGCCCGAGCTGCGCCTGCTGCTCGACCGCCTCCGGCGCGAAGGGATCGGGGGCCTCGGCCACCGGCCCGGCGGCGGCGACCGGAGGCGGCGGGTCGGGGCTCTGGGGGATCTCGCAGGCCGCGAGCAGGAAGGAGACCGCGGCCAGGGCCGCCCTCCGGCGCCGCCCCAAAAGCGGACCGCCCACGGGACGGATCCCGTGGGCGGTCGCTTGCGTTCGGCGGACCGAAGGCATCGGCCGACTACTCGGTCTTGGTCTCCTCGCCGGCTTCGGCGGGCTCCGCCACCGGCTCGGCTTCGGCCTCCGCCTCCGCCGGAGCGGGGGTGATGACCTCAGCGGCCTCGACCGGCGCCTCGGGCTCGGCAGCAGCCTCCTCCGCCGGGGCGGCGTCGGCGTCCTGCTCGGCCTTGGCGGCGGCCTTCTTCTCGGCCTTGGCCTTCTTCTTGTCCTTCTGCTCCTGCCACTTGGCGCGGACCTCGTCGTTGTCCTCGTAGTCCGCGTGGATGAAGCTCAGGCCGATCCGCTCCTCGCCGCAGTCGACGCGCACCACGCGCACCTCAACCCGCAGGCCCGGGATGCAGTGGTTCTCGGGGTCGTTCTGCCACTCCTGCGGCAGCGAGCTGTAGTGCATGAAGGCCTCGAGGTCTTCCTCGAGCTTGACGAAGGCGCCGGCGCTGATGTTCTTGGTCACGGTGCCGGCCAGCATGTCGCCCATGTGGTAGTTGGAGGGGATGTAGTCCTCCCACGGGTTCTTGGTCAGCTGCTTCATGCCCAGGCTGATGCGCTGCTTCCCGCGATCGACGTTCAGGACCACGCACTGGATGCGGTCGCCCTTCTTGACGATCTCCGACGGGTGTTGGATCTTGCGGGTCCAGTGGAAGTCGGTGTTGTGGAGCAGGCCGTCGATGCCCTCCTCGATCTCGACGAAGGCGCCGTAGCTGGCCAGGTT
>CAZXTO010000392.1:0-3407 GCA_964643675.1 uncultured Planctomycetales bacterium | reverse complement strand
AATTCAGGACCGCGGCCGCGAGCGAGCCGGTCGGCTCGGTGGCGGGCAGGCGGGCGCCGGCCTGGTGGATCCAGCCGGCGGCGAAGCTGCCGAGGATGGCGGCGGCGCGCAGGCGGGCCTGGTCGTGCTCGTCCTGGAGCAGCTGCACCACCAGCCAGCCGGAGGCCTCGAGCGACAGGCCGTAGTCGGTGGCCGGGGTGGTCCAGATCACCTCGAGGATCGCCAGCTCGAGGCGGCGGTGATCCTCGACCGGGAAGCGGATCGGCTCCCCCACCCGCAGCGGGCTGTCGGTGCGGCTGCCACCCAGGTAGGAGGCCGGGCTGAGCCGCATCGGCGCCGGCGTGCGCGGGGACCAGTCCTCGGGCTGGTGGATGGCGGCCAGGTCGTGGATGGCGTCGCCGGGGGCGAGGCCGGCGCAGGCTCCCAGACACAGGACGGGGAGCAGCAGCAAGTGCCGGAAGCGCGGGGGAAAACGCACGATGGGCAAGTCTAGCGGCGAGCGCGGCGGCGCTTCCAGGGCGCGGCGGGGAGAGCGGGGGGATGGTGGAGGCGGCGGGAATCGAACCCGCGTCCTGACGAGTCCCAACCCGGGCTTCTACGTGCGTAGTCCGACCTTTGTTCTCGTCCCCTCCCCCGCCGTCGAACACGCTGAGGAGGGCACCAGCCTGAGGAGTTCTCGCGATCGGCCTTCAGGCGCGGCCTCACGCCAGCCCGCGGTCGTGCGCCTTCCCGGCCCAGCGGGCGAGTGCCGGGAGGCGTGCCGCCTTTAATTAGGCAGCGAGAGCGTAGTTGTTGTCGGCAGTTGTAGCCTTGCTGGGGGTTTAACGAGGCCATCCCAGCAACCTCGGCACGCCACCTCGGGACGGTGATCTCCCAGTCGAAACCGATCGCCCCCACTCGTGGTGGGTGGATTCTACCACGCCGCGGGGTCGCCCGCCCGCCGGCGTGCCCTTCCGGGAGAGCCGGTCGGCTCAGCGCCGGCGCAGCCCGCGCAGGACCTTGTTGGCCTCCTTCTTGCGCAGCTGCTGACGCTTGTCCTGGGTGCGCCGACCGCGGGCCAGCGCGATCGACAGCTTGGCCCACTTGCCGTGGAAGTAGAGCTTGAGCGGGATCATCGTCAAGCCCTTCTCCTTGGCCTTCTGGGACCACTTGCGCAGCTCCCGGCGGTGGACCAGCAGGCGCCGCGAGCGGGTCGGCTCGTGGTTGTGGATGTTGCCCTCGAGGTACTCGGCGATGTGGGCGCCGACCAGCCACAGCTCGCCGTCGATCTGCTTGACGTAGGCCTCTTCCAGGCTGATGCGGCCGTCCCGGAGGGTCTTGACCTCGGTGCCGGAGAGCGCGATCCCGGCCTCGAGGGTGTCGAGGATCTCATAGTTCCGGCGGGCGCGGCGATTGGCCGCGATCTCCTTGATGGGCCGCTCGTTTTCGCTCATCAGCTCTTGCCCCTTCCGAAGGGGAACTCGTATCCTATCCGGCCCGCAAGGGACACGGTCGCCGAAGTGGCGGAATTGGCAGACGCGCTGGCTTCAGGTGCCAGTGGCCTATTACGGCCGTGGGGGTTCGAGTCCCCCCTTCGGCACCAGTCCTTTTTGGCCCCTCCGGGGGCCTGGCGGTCCTCGCGCAGGGCAGTAGCTCCAATTGGTTAGAGCGGCGGTTTCCAAAACCGCAAGTTGTGGGTTCGAGTCCTACCTGCCCTGCCACTCCCCCACGCCACCCCTCCCGGTCGAGCCCCATGCCCTTCCCCGGCATCCCGGAAGACGCCCTGGCCTCCCTCGAGGAGCCCAACCCGCTCGACCTCGGCCTGTTGAGGGAGGCGGTCCAGACCTGCGCCGACCCGCCCGACGGCCCGCTCTCGGCAGTGGTCGAGTACGGACGCCTGCTGCTGGCGGCGAACACCGTCACCAACCTGAGCGGCGCCCGCGACTGGCGCACCCTGATCGAGAGCCACCTGGCCGACTGCGTCTTCGCCGCCGCCTTCGTGCCCGACGACGTGCGGACCGTGGCCGACTGGGGCAGCGGCGCCGGCCTGCCCGGGCTGGTCTGGGCCAGCCTGATGCCGGAGAAGGAGCTGTGGCTGTGCGAGCGCAACGGCAAGAAGGCCGAGTTCCTGCAGGAGGCGGCGCTGCGGCTCGAGCTGCCCAACGTCGAGGTGCTCGGCGGCCAGGCCGAGGAGCGCTTGCGCGACGAGGAGCAGCGGCCGGACCTGATCGTGGCCCGGGCCGTCGAGCCGCTGGCCAAGCTGCTGGGCCGGATCCGGCGCAACCGGGTCCGCTACGGCGCGCTGTTCCTGATGGCCGGCCCGCGCTTCGAGCAGGACTGGGAGCAGCTCGGCGACGACCGGCGCGGATGCTGGAAGCTGGCGGCGCGGCACAAGTACGCGCTCGGCGAGCACGGCGAGCGCTGGGTGGTGGTGCTTCGGCCGCGTTAGCCGCGTTGGAGGCGGTCGCGGATCCGCCGCCGAATCCCCCACGGCTTGCACGCGGGGTTATCCTGCAGTGCTGCATGGAACCCGAGAACCGGCTCCGTCGATTCCCGCTGCCCTTCCCGAGGCGACGCTTGGACAAGCGCGCGGTCGACGTGGTGCTGCGGCTGCAGCGCGCCGGTCACGAGGCCTACATGGTCGGCGGCGTGGTGCGGGACCTGCTGGTCGGGCGCTCACCGAAGGACTACGACATCGCCACCTCGGCCAAGCCCGAGCAGGTCCGGCGGCTGTTCCGGCGCTCGCGCATCATCGGCCGACGCTTCCGCCTGGTGCACGTCTACGTCGGCCGCGAGGTCTACGAGGTCGCCACCTTCCGCGCCGCGCCGCCCGCGCCCGAGGAGGACGGCGAGGCCCAGCTGATCAAGAGCGACAACGTCTTCGGCAGCGCCCGCGAGGACGCGCTGCGGCGCGACTTCACCGTCAACGCCCTGCTGCTGGACCCGGCCGGCGACGGCGAGATCCTGGACTGGGCGGGCGGCATGGAGGACCTGCGCCACGGGCGGTTGATCTCGATCGGCGACCCGATGGTCCGCTTCCGCGAGGACCCGGTGCGCATCCTGCGGCTGGTGAAGTTCGTCCGGCGGCTGGAATTCACGCCCGGGCCGGAGGAGATCGCCGCCTCGCGCGAGCTGGCGCACGACCTGGACCACGCCGCGCCACCGCGGGTGGTCGAGGAGGTCTTCCGGCTGATGCAGAGCGGCGACATGGAGGGCGCCCTGGAGGACCTGGAGCTGCTCGGGCTGGTGCCGCTGCTGCTCCCGGATCTGGCGGAGTGGCTGCGGGGCGGCGACGGGCGGCGCGAGCGGCTGGCCGCGCGCCTGCGGACCCTGGACGACTGGGTGCAGGACGGCGGCGACCCCTGCTACTCGCTGCGGCTGTGCTTCCTCTACGGGCCGATGGTCGAGGAGGAGCTGGACCCGTCGAC
>CAZXTO010000391.1:0-3422 GCA_964643675.1 uncultured Planctomycetales bacterium | reverse complement strand
CCTGGTCGGCGATCGAGCGGGTGATGGCCTGGCGGATCCACCAGGTGGCGTAGGTCGAGAACTTGTAGCCGCGGCGGTACTCGTACTTCTCCACCGCCTTCATCAGGCCGGTGTTGCCCTCCTGGATCAGGTCCAGGAAGCTGAGGCCGCGGTTGCGGTACTTCTTGGCGATCGAGACCACCAGGCGCAGGTTGCCGGACGACAGCTTCTTCTTGGCGTCGTCGTAGGCGTCGAGGGCCTGGGTGATCCGGCGCAGGCGGGCGCGGTAGTTCTCGTAGCCCTCCAGCGCGCGCATCTCGAAGGACAGGGCGCGGCGCTCGAGCTCGCCGAACTGCTCCTTGCCGGCCTTGGTGCGCTTGGACTTGGCGTCGAAGGAGCCCAGCTGCTCGTGGACCGGGCGCCACTCCTCGGCGCGGGCCTCGAGCAGGGAGATCATGTCCTGGACCAGGTCGACCTGGAAGTGCAGCTCCTCGGTCAGCACCGCGATGCAGCGCTGGCGGGAGCGCAGGCCGCTGCGGAAGACCTGGCGCTCGGCCTTCTTCAGGCGCTTGTCGCGGACCACTCCGGTGGCCACCTGGGCCGCCGAGTAGAGCTCCTGCAGCGAGTGGTAGTGGCCCTCGAGCCGCTGCTCGAGGTCCTGCTTGGTGAGTTCGTAGCCGGCGCCGCCGTCGATGTCCGAGGTGCCGGTCGAGGAGTCCTCCGCCACCGCCTGCTTCTTCATGCGGCGGTTGAAGTGGATCACGCCGAAGGAGCTGTTGGCCTGCGCCGAGGGGTTCACCTTGAGCGTGCGGTCGAAGGCGATCTCGCTGTTGCGCACCATGTTCAGCAGCTCGAGGGCGCGCTCGAGCGCGAAGCCGGACTCCAGCACCAGGCGGCGGAAGATCTTGCGCGAGACCTCGATCTTCTTGGCCAAGGAGATCTCCTCCTGGCGCGTGAGCAGCGAGATCTCCCCCATCTGGGTCAGGTACATCCGCACCGGGTCGTCGATCTTCTCGAGGACCGGCTGATGGGCGGAGCCGAGGCTGCGCTCGGAGGGCGCGGCCAGGGGCTTGGCCGTGACCGCCATCGGTGTGGTGACCGGCGGCAGGGTGGTCGGATCTTCGCCCGACTCCACCAGCCGGATCCCGGCCTGCTCCAGCTGGTCGAGGACCTCGTGCAGCAGGTCGATCTTGACCTTGGGGAAGGCGGCGTTGACCTCGTCGGCCGGCAACGTGCCGGTGACCGTGCCCTTCTTGACGAGGGTCTCGAGGATCGCGGCGGTCTTCTTGTCGATGGTTTTGGTCGGCATCCGTGCAGGGGGCTGTTCAGTCTTGGTCGTCGGCGGAACGGATCTGGATCCGTCGCTGAAGGCGGGCAAGCTGTTCGTCGCTAGGTCCTTGGTCGGGCCGCCCCGCGCCGTGGCGCGCGGCGAACCGTTGGTAGCCCTCCCGGCTGGCGGGGAGCATCCGCAGTGCTTCTTCCATGGCCCGGGAGCAATCGGGCGGCTGGCGCAGCCGGACCTGGTCGAGCCAGGTCCTCACCTCGCCATCCGAGAACTCGGTCAGGGCCTGCGGCAAATCGAAGGGCAGGCCTTGTTGTCGGCGATTCCGGCACCAATTCAAGGCCAGAAGCGCGATCGGATCGAGCAACTCGAGCGCGTCGAGTTCGGTCCGATGCCGAGGGTAGAGACTCGGATCGTGGAGCAGGGCGGTCAGGATTTCGCGTTCGTTACGAGCGAGCACCTCCAGGGCTGGATTTCTCGAATTCGCAGGGGAATCCGCCGCCTGGGGCGCGCTCGGCCGGGGAGCAAATCCGGACGAAGGACGCACCATGCGACGAAGGCTCTCTTCCGTGAGCCCGAGCCGGTCCCCCGCCCGCCGGACCCAAATCTCGCCCAGAGCAGGGTTTGGAGTGGCTTGAATCCACTCGGCAGCTTCCTGCGCAGCGCGAGCTCGGACCGCCGGATCGGTGAAATCCGCCTTTCGAACCCATGTATCGAGACGCCAATCGAGTATATCCCATGCCTGAGCAAGGCGTTCGGAGAGTTCTCCCGCCCTGCCCGAGCTCACCATGTCGGCTGGATCCTGGCCCTCGGGCAGCTCCACCACCCGGACCGCGATGCCCTCGGCCACCAGCATGCGCCCGGCGCGCGCGGCGGCGCGCCGGCCGGCCTCGTCCGGGTCGAGCATCAGGGCGATGGCGCGGTCGTGTCGCCGCAGGGCGCGGGCGTGCTCCTCCGTGAGGGCCGTGCCGAGAGCGGCGACGCAGCAGGCGAGGCCAGCCTGGTGGAGCATCATCACGTCCAGGTAGCCTTCGCAGAGCAGGATCGGGCTCTCCGCGGGGGCGTCGCGCAGGGCCTTGGCCAGGCGGTCGAGGCCGTAGAGCAGGCGCCGCTTGGGGAACAGCGGCCCGTCCGGCGAGTTGACGTACTTGCCCATGCCGCGCTCCTCGGCGCGGGAGCCGGGCAGGTAGCGGCCGCCGAAGCCCACCGTGCGGCCGGCGCGGTCGGCCACCGGGAACACGATCCGGTCCCAGAAGCGGTCGCGGACCGGGCCGCCCCGCTCGGGCTGGTAGACCAGGCCGGCTTCGATCGCCGCCTGCTCCGGGATGCCGGCCTGGCGCAGCCGGCCCGCCAGCCAGCCGGGTTCGGCCGGGGCCCAGCCGATGGCGAAGGACTCGAGGGTCGCGGCCTCGATGCCGCGTTCGTCCAGGTAGCGCCGGGCGCCGGCGGCGGCGGGCGAGGCGAGCTGCTCGCGGTACCACTCCTTCGCCAGGCGCAGCGCCTCGCGACCTTGCTGACGCAGGTCCTGGCCGAGCCGGTCCTGGCGGAACTGCGGGACCTCGATGCCGGCCTCCTCGGCCAGCAGGCGCAGGGCTTCGAGGAAATTGAGGCCGTCGAGCTCCTGCACGAAGCTGAGCACGTCGCCGCCCTTGCCGCAGCCGAAGCACTTGAAGAAGCCCTTCTCCGGCGTGACCGAGAAGGAGGGAGTCTTCTCCGGGTGGAAGGGGCAGAGGCCCACCAGGCGAGAGCCGCGCCGTTGGAGCTGCACCCGGCGACCGATCACGGTGTCGATCTCCACCCGTTCCTTGACCTGTTCGATCACGTCGCGGAGGTCGGGGGCGGAATCGGGCATCTCAGGGGCGGGGAACCGGCTCAGGAACCCCGGATTATGCCACTCCTCGCGCCGAGGAGCCAGAGCTCGGGGCCCAGCTCTTCCGGCCGCGCCTGCTCCGCGACCCCGGCCTCGGCCATGGCGGCGGCGGCGGCGGGGAACTCGCGACCGAGGCGAGGCAGCAGGCGTTTGCGCCGCTGGCCGAAGGCGAAGCGGAGCAAGCGACGCAACTCCTCGTCGAGCTCCGCCCCCGGCGCCTCGGGCCGCGGCTCCAGGTGGAGGAAGGCGGAGTCGATCTGGGGCGGCGGCCAGAACACGGCCGGCGGCACC
>CAZXTO010000390.1:0-3424 GCA_964643675.1 uncultured Planctomycetales bacterium | reverse complement strand
CCCCGGAGCGGAAATCGATGTCTGACCCCGAATTAATCGACGTCTGACTCCGAAAAGGGCCAGGCCGATCCCCCCCGGATCGACCCGGCCCAAAACAAATCCCCTCTCCGGAGCTCAGTCGTTCACCGCGATCTTGCGGGGACCGTCTCCGGGTTCCGTCTTCGGCAGGTGCACGGTCAGGACTCCCTGGCGGAAGCGCGCCTCGACCGCGTCGGCGTCGATCGCGGCCGGTAGCCGCAGGTGGCGCTCGAAGGAGCCCCAGCGGCGCTCGCTGTGGAGCACGGTCTCCTCGTCGGTCTCGGCCTCGGGCTTCTTCTCCCCGCGCAGCAGGACTTCGTCCTCGCGCAGTTCGATCTCGATCTCCTCCTTGCTCAGGCCGGGGAGCTCGACCACCAAGGTGTAGGCCTTCTCCGCCTCGGTCAGGTCCAGCCGCGGCTCGAAGCTCCCGCCCTGCGGGGACTGGGGAGTCCCGTGCAGCGGAGCGCTGAACAGCGGCGTGAAGAAGCCGTGGAAGAGGTCGTCCCAGGTCTGGGGGTGGGTGCGGCGCCGCGCGGTGCGGACCGGCAGGCAGGTGCGGGCGTTTCGGATGTTTCTCATGGCAGTGGTGGGGTGGATTGATGTTGAGTTGGCGTAACGTCCGATAATGAGCAACCACCGTGCCAAGCGCACAAAAAACCTTAAGTCATTTCAAATACAGAATTAATGGAGTTATCAAGAGGCCAGTCGCGGTCCCACAGTCCTGCCAGAACGGCAGAATTCGCCCGGATCGGCAGCCTCTCAGTAGGCCTGGACCTGGAAACCGCGCCCGCGGACCTGCTCCGCGATCGCCTCCAGCTCCTCGCCGCTCAGCCGTTCGGCCTGGGCCGCGTCCGCCGGCGGCCGGTCCAGCGAGTACAGCTCCACCCAGCGGATCCGCTCGCGCAGCCGCTCCAGGTTCCCGAGCCAACCCTCGACCTCGTCCGGCGTCGCGTTGTCGGCCGCCGGGGAGCGCATGAACAGCGCCTGCACCACGAAGCTGTCGATCCGCTCCAGCCCGTCCAGCACCCGCGCATAGCCCTTCGGCGACACCTGGTTCATGGCCGCGAAGCAGGCCGCCGAGCCCCACTCCAGCTTCATCGCAGGCTCGTCGTAGCACCCGTTCAGCGCCGTCACGACGTCCTCCCGGTTCAGGTGCATCGAGTTGCACAGGATGCCGATGGTCGCCCCCGGGAAGTGCCGGTCCCGCGCCGCGACCAACGCCCGCGACAGCTCCAGGAAGTCCGGGTGCAGGCTCGGTTCGCCGTTGCCGGCGACCGTGATCCGATCGGGCAGGTCGCCCGCCGCTGCCAGCCGCCCGAACTCGCGCTCGAAGGCCGCCGCCAGGTCTTCCACCGAAGGCACCTCCGCCCGCCCGGCCACGTCCTGGGCCCGGGTGAAGCCGTACTGGCAGTACAGGCAGTCCAGCGAACACAGCTTCCGGTCCAGCGGCAGCGGGTTCACGCCCAGGCTGCGGCCGTAGCGGCGCGAATCGATCGGGCCGTAGAGCCAGCCATCTTGGAGCGGAATCGGCATGCAGCAACCTCTAGGCGGCATTCTAGGCCCGCTCGACCCTATCCTGGGCCGATGGCTTCCCTCCGCCTCTTCGAGCTCCGCCCCTCGCCCAACAACATGAAGGTGCGCATCGCGCTGCGGCTCAAGAAGCTCGACTTCGAGACCGTCGACGTGCCCTTCGACGACATGGAGCGCGCCGAGATCCTGCGCCTCTCCGGCCAGCCGCTCACGCCGCTGCTGATGGACGGCGACCGCCCAGTCTGGGATTCGGCTGCGATCCTGCGGCACCTGGACACGATCGCGCCCCAGGATCCGGTGCTGTTCGGCCGCGAGCACGAGCGCCACCACTCGGTCGAGACCTGGGAGAACTGGGCCCGCGGCGAGTTCTACGAGAACTTCAAGATCATCCCCGGCATGCTCTTCCGCGGCGCCGTCGACCCGGACCGGGTCGCCCAGTCCAACGCCACCCTGCGCGAGCACAGCGCCCGCATCGAGGAAGCCCTCGCCGACCAGGACTACCTGCTCGGCGACGACCCGACCGCCGCCGACCTGAGCCTGGCGCCGCTGGTCTACTACTCGATGGTGCCCGACGCCTACGCCGCCACCAGCCCGCTGGTGAAGAGCATGCAGGAGCTGATGGTGCTCGGCGACGGGCGCGAGCGGACGCGGGCGTGGGTGGGGCGGGTGATGGCGAACTGGCGTTAGGGCGGGGGAGATCGGCCTCGGCGGGGCGCCTCCCCGCCGCCCGGTAGAATCACCGCCCGGTAACGCCATGCCCCGCCGACAAACCCGCACCGTCACCATCGGCGACCTCTCGGTCGGCCACCAGCATCCGATCTGGGTGCAGTCGATGACCAGCTCGGACACGGACGACGTGCCCGCCACCCTCGACCAGATCGAGCGGCTGGTCGAGGCCGGCTGCGAGATGGTCCGCGTCACGGTCAACCACGACAAGGCGGCGGACGCCCTGCCGGAGATCCGGCGCCACTGTCCGGTGCCGCTGGTGGCCGACATCCACTTCACCCACCGCCTGGCGCTGCGCTCGATCGACGCCGGCGTCGACAAGGTGCGGCTGAACCCGGGCAACATCGGCTCGCTCGAGCGCGTGCGCGAGGTCGTGAAGGCGGCGGACGCCGCCGGGGTGGCGCTGCGCATCGGCGTCAACTCGGGCTCGGTCGAGAAGGACCTGCTCGAGAAGCACGGCTGGCCGTCGCCGGAGGCGATGGTCGAGTCGGCCATGCGCCACTGCGAGACGGTCGAGGAGCTGGGCTTCACCAACTACCTGGTGTCGCTCAAGTCCACCGACACCCAGACCGTGCTGGCCGCCAACCGCCTGTTCGCCGCCAAGACCGACGTGCCGCTGCACCTCGGCGTGACCGAGGCCGGCCGCCCCGGCTACGGCTCGCTGAAGTCCGCAGCCGGGCTCGGCGCGCTGCTGCTCGACGGCATCGGCGACACCGTCCGCGTGTCGCTGACCGCCGATCCGGCGGTGGAGATCCCGGTCGCCTTCGACATCCTCAAGGCCACCGGCGCGCGCGTCACCAGCCCCGAGCTGATCGCCTGCCCGACCTGCGGCCGGATCGAGATCGACCTCGAGGAGCTGATGGAAGAGCTCGAGCAGCGGCTCGAAGGCGAGAAGGTGCCGGTCAAGATCGCGGTGCTCGGCTGCGTCGTGAACGGCCCGGGCGAGGCTCAGGAGGCCGACATCGGCATCGCCGGCGGCGGCGGCAAGGGGATTCTCTACCGCCACGGCAAGCAGGTCCGTGTCGTCCCTGAGGCAGACATGATCGAAGCCCTGCTCGAGGAGATCGCCAAGTGGAAGGAAGAACAGGAAAGCGGCGCCGGCGCCCAGGCCGGAATGCTCGGGGAATCCTCGAGCCTCCTCGAAATCCTT
>CAZXTO010000389.1:0-3425 GCA_964643675.1 uncultured Planctomycetales bacterium | reverse complement strand
CGCCATCGCGCTGGCCGAGGCCGGCTGGGAGGTGGCGGCGCTGGACCTGGTCGCGGAGCTGGCCGAGCCGGTCGGCGCCCGCCTCGCCGAGCACGGCGGCCGCTTCCTGGCCGGCGACGCCCTCGACCCCGGCTGGTGGCCGGAGGCCGGGCTGGAGGCGGGCAGCTTCCGCCTGCTCTTCGACCACACCTTCTTCTGCGCCCTGCCGCTCGAGCGGCGGCCGGACTTCGGCCGGCTGGCCCGGCTCGCCCTGGCGCCGGAGGGCCGCCTGTGCTCGCTGGTGTTCCCGATCGGGCGGCCGGCGGAGCAGGGCGGGCCGCCCTTCGGCATGGCTCCGGCGGACCTCGAGGCGGCCCTCGGCGCCGATTTCCAAATCCGTGCCAACGAAGAAATCACCGCCCCCACCGGCGACCGCGCCTGGCCCGAGCGGTGGTGCGAATTCTCGCCGCCGCCCGCCGAATCCTCATGATGAGGACACGCCAGCCCTGACTTCTGGCCAGTCCGGTCCTATAGAATGCCGGTCTGGCCTCCAGCCGGCCCCCTCCTTGCTTCTTACCCTCCACTCGTTCCCCGACCCGATGCGCAAGACTCTCGCCTTGTTTGCTCTGCTCCCGGCTGCCTCCTTGCATGCCCAGAACCCGACGGAATACGTGCTCTATGGCGGCGATTGGTCGGTCACCCCGACCCGCTACGAGATCCGCCGCACCGTCGACATGGACCTCGATGGTCTGTTCCTGACCGCCGGCGAGGGCTGGCAGTTCGCGACCGACGGCTCCACCCAGATCTCCTATGTCGAGCAGATGCGCTACGAGCCCTTCCAGGGCACGCCGGCGGTGTTCGGCGTCAGCGCCGACGACGTGGTGCTGAAGATGGTCGACATGGACGGCGACGGCGTCTGCCTGACCCCGGGCGAGCTGGTGGTCTTCGCCGACCACCTCAACACCCACGGCGGCACCTCCAGCCGGCTGAAGGGTCTGGACTTCGACCCGGTCACCGGCGAGCTCTTCGTCTCCGACGACTACTGGATCTCCAGCGCCGGCGGCCCGCAGGTCGGCAGCGGCATCACCCGCTACACCGACCTCGACCTCGACGGCGTCGCGCTGAGCCCGGGCGAGGCCCAGCTCTTCGTCGACGGCCAGGGCACCCACAGCGTGGCCGGCATCGGCGGCGCCCAGGTCACCATCGGCGTGACCGACTTCGAGGCCCTGATGGTCGACAGCAACGGCGTCGTGATCGGCTTCGAGCAGCAGGACCTGGTGCTCTACGCCTTCCAGGACCAGAACGGCGACGGCGACGCGATGGACCCCGGCGAGGCCTGGAACTTCCTCAACCTGATCGATGACGTGGCTGGCCTGGAGGTCAACGCCGACGTCAGCAACGGCCTGCTGCCGAACCCGGGCTGCCCGTCCACCAGCGGCTCCGGCATGTACGGCACCCTCGAGGGCCTGAACGTCGACCACGGCGCCGGCACCAACGGCGGCGACGTCTACTGGATCACCAGCACCGCCTCGAGCTCCTGCTCCCCGGGCAACGGCATGGTGGTCCGCGGCGAGGAACTGAACAACGACGGCGACCTGAACGACACCGGCGAGGTGGTGCTGTTCCTCGACCCGAACGTCGCCAGCAGCTACATGCTCTACCCGCCGAGCTTCCTGTTCGACGGCTACAGCCACGACGGCGGCCTGTCGGTGTTCATGAACGACGGCCCGCTCGGCGCGACCCAGGCCATGAACGCGGTCTACTTCCTGCAGGACCTCAACGGCGACGGCGACGCCTCCGACAACGGGGAGCAGACCCTGACCTACGCCTGGGATCCGGACGGCTGCTTCGGCGTCAGCATCGCGGCCATGCCGGCCGGCGCCTTCGCCGGCTACGAGCCCGCCTACATGGAGATCCTCGGCACCGCCGGGACCACCTTCTCCGGCACCACCCCGTCGATCGGCTACGTGAACGACCCGTGGATGGGCGCCACCATCGACATCACCCTGACCGGCGGCCTGCCGAGCAGCCAGGTCGAGCTGCTGATGGGCTGGAGCGACACCAGCTGGAACGGATTCAGCCTGCCGCTGGACCTCGCCTTCATCGGGGCGCCGTACAACACCCTGTACACCTCGATCGACTTCCGCTTCCCCGGCACCACCAACGCCGGCGGCAGCGCGGCCAAGACCTTCACGGTCCCGAACGACCCCGCCTACGACGGCCGCCACTTCTACTTCCAGTGGCACGTGATCGACCCGCTCGCCAACCCGCGCGGCTCGGTGCTGTCAGACTACATCCACGGCGTGGTCCACTAACCTCGACCAGGCCGAACAGCGGGAGGGTGCCTTCGCGGGCGCTCTCCCGCTCTCTTTTTGCCGGCGGATATTCGCCCGAGGATGCGCCCAGATTCAGATTTTTATTCTGTATTGACGGATGTTTATTCTCCCTTAGCCTGGGACGCATGACCCTGGTCGAGGAGCGCCGCGCCGCCCTCCGCAGCCTGCTGCGGAAGGGGAAGGCGCGCACGCAGGCCGAGCTGCTGGAGGCGCTCCGCGAGGCCGGCCACCCCTCCACCCAGCCGGTCCTGAGCCGCGACCTGCAAGAGGTCGGGGCGGCCAAGCACGAGGGGCGCTACGTCCTGCCCGACCGCGACCGCGTCACCCCGCTGGAGGCGCTGCGCGTGCTGCTGCGCGGCGCCAAGGGCTGCGGCCCCAACCTGGTGGTCGTGACCTGCGAGCCCGGCGCCGCCAGCGCGATCGCCCGCGCGCTCGAAGCGGAGTCCATCGCCGGCGTGGTCGGCACCGTCGCCGGCGACGACACGGTCTTCGTCGCCGCCGCCTCCCAGGCCGCCGGGCGGCGCGTGCAGCGCCGGATCCGGGAGCTGCTCTAGCTCCTCGCCCGATCCCAGACCGCGAGGAACCGTTCCAGAGGGAACCATGCGCATCTTGCTTGCCTACTCCGGAGGTCTCGACACCTCCTACCTGACCGCCCGCCTGGCCGCCGAGCCCGGCGCGGAGGTGGTGACCTGCTGCGTCGACTGCGGCGGCCTGGACGACGACGCCCGCGCCGACCTGCGCCAGCGTGCGCTGGCGCTCGGCGCCGCCGAACACCTGCTGCTCGACGCCCGCGCCGAGCTCTTCGAGCGCGTGCTGCGCTGGCTGATCGCCGGCAACGTGCGCCGCGGCGGCGGCTACCCGCTGTCGGTCGGCGCCGAGCGCGGCCTGCAGGCCGAGCTGCTGGCGAAGACCGCGCTCGAGGGCGGCTTCGACGCGCTGGCCCACGGCTGCACCGGCGCCGGCAACGACCAGGTGCGCTTCGACGCCGCGCTGGCGGTGGCGGCGCCCGGTCTCGAGCTGCTGGCGCCGATCCGCGAGCAGGCGCCGGCGCGCGCCGAGCAGATCGCCTGGCTGGAGCAGCGCGGCCTGCCCCTGCCTCCGGCCGGCGGC
>CAZXTO010000388.1:0-3427 GCA_964643675.1 uncultured Planctomycetales bacterium | reverse complement strand
AGGAAGCGGTCGAAGCCTTCGCCCCCGGTCGCTACGACCTGGTGCTCATGGACTGCCAGATGCCGCGCCTCGACGGCCGCAGCGCCACCCGCGAGATCCGCAAGATCGAGAACGGCGACAGCCACGTCCCGGTCGTCGCCCTCACCGCCAACGCCATGCAGGGCGATCGCGAATCGATGATCGAAGCCGGCATGGACGACTACCTGGCCAAGCCCTTCGAGCTCGAGCAGCTCCAGGGCATGCTCGACAAGTGGCTCCCCATCCGGTGTCAGGCTCCATCGTAAGATTTCGTGGATAACTCGGGCCCGCTCCGCCCGGCCTGAGGCCCCTCAAGCGGGGATCTCCGGCGAGCCGATGGAGGGAGGTGCCCTCCCACCCCCGTGGCCAGAAGTCCGGCCTGGCGGGGTTCGTGGTCCCGACCCCGGGGCCGCCCCCGGACTACGACGCCTTCGTCCGCGAACGATGGCGGGTGAGCGCCGTGATCGGCTACGCCGCCAACTTGGCGGCCTACGGCGCCATGGGGCTGGCAGCGGTCGTGGTCCACTTCCTGGTCGCCCCGCTCCCGTTGGCGGCCATCGGCCTCGCCCTCGCCGCCGGCCTGGCCGGGATCGGCGCGAGCTGCTGGATCCTGGCGCGCCGCCCGGAGGCTGACCCGGTCGGCCTCATGCGGCTCAACTTCGGCTGCTTCATCAGCAGCTTCGGCTACGTCGCCGGGGTCCAGGACCAGGCGCTCGGGATGCCGATCGTGGCCTTCACCGGCCTGGCCATCACTGCGGTCTGGGGGACCTACCCCTCGCGCGGCCGCGGCGCCGCCCTGCGCCCGCTCGAGACCGCCCTGCTGTTCGCCCTGGCCTACTTCTCCGGCATCGGCTGGCACTTCGCCAGCCCGGTGTTCCCGCTGGCAGCCCTGGTCGTGGTCCTGGCCGGCCCGATCGTCGGCTGGTTCGCCGCCAGCGCCTTCGACCAGTCGCTGCGCTCGAACTTCAAGCTGCACCGCGCCCTGGACGAGGCCCTCGAACGCGCGAACAGCGCCGTCGCCGCCAAGTCGGACTTCCTGGCCAACATGAGCCACGAGATCCGCACCCCGCTCAACGGGGTGATCGGCATGATCAGCCTCCTGAACCGGTCCCCGCTCGACCGCGAACAGGTCGAGATGCTCGACACCATGCAGTCGAGCGGCCAGGCCTTGCTCGGCATCATCAACGACATCCTGGACTACTCGAAGATCGAGGCCGGCCGCATGGAGCTGGAGCGGATCGACTTCGAGCTGCGGCGCCTGGCCGAAGGCGTGGTGAAGATCGCCGCCGCCACCGGCTCCGCCAAGCCCATCACGGTCGAAGCGGTGATCGACCCCGACGTCCCGCACCACGCGGTGGGCGACCCGGTCCGGCTGCGCCAGGTCCTGCTCAACCTGCTCGGCAACGCGATCAAGTTCACGCCTCAGGGCGAGGTGCGGCTGGAGCTGAGCCGGGAGGAGTCCGAGTCCGGGGAGCTGGTGCTGCGCTTCCTCGTCCGGGACACCGGGATCGGCATGACGCCGGATCAGCGGGAGCGCCTGTTCCAGCCCTTCACCCAGGCCGACACCTCGACCACGCGCCGCTTCGGCGGGACCGGGCTGGGCCTCGCCATCTGCCACGGGCTCGCCGGCCTGATGGGCGGTGAATTCGAGGTCGAGAGCGCCCTCGGCGAGGGCAGCAGCTTCAGCTTCACCGCGCGGCTGGGTCACGCCGAGCCGATCGGCCCCGGCGAGGGCTCGGCGCCGACCGCGGTGGCTGCGGAGCCGGCCCGCGGCGGCGTGGTCCTGCTGGTCGAGGACAACCCCGTCAACCAGCTGCTGGCCAAGAAGATGCTCGACGCCCTCGGCTTGCGCTACGAGCTGGCCCAGCACGGCCTGGAGGCGCTGGCCGCCTGCCGCCGGCGCCGCTTCGACCTGATCCTGATGGATTGCCAGATGCCGCAGATGGACGGCTACGAGGCCACCCGCAACCTGCGCACGCTCGAGGGGGAGGGCCCGCGCACCCCGATCGTGGCGCTCACCGCCAACGCCCTGGTCGGCGACCGCGAGCGCGCCCTCGCCGCCGGCATGGATGACTACTTGAGCAAGCCCTACGACCTCGACGGCCTGCGCCAGACCGTCGCCCGCTGGCTGCCGGCGGCCGCGGCGGGCGAAGCCTCGCCGGCCGATCCCGAGCGGCCCAGAACTTGAAGCCCAGCCCGACCCCGACGGCTATCCTCTCGGGGTCATGTCCGACGCCCCTGCCCTCGCATCCTCCAAGCTGGCCCAGGTGATCCGCGAAGGCATCGCGGAGGAGCCGCTCGCCGGCGATCCCCACCCCCTCTGGACCCGGATGCGCGAGCTCGGCACCGAGCTCTGGCTCGACACCGGGGACATGGACCAGGCCGCGGCCTTGTGGAGCGCCGAGTTCACGGCGCTGACCACCAACAACACGCTCCTCAACATGGAAATCCAGAAGGGGATCTACGACCAGTGGATCCCGCAGGCGGCCGCCGCCGCGCGCGAGGACCAGCCCGGCCTCGACGGGCAGGACCTGGTGCTGGAGATCGCCTTCGCGCTCAACGCCCGCCACGGCCTGCGGCTGCACGAGCGCTTCGGCGCCTACGTGTCGGTGGAGCTGCACACCGACCTGGCCCACGACGCCGAACGCTCGGTCGAGTACGGCCGCCGCTACGCCGCGCTGTGCGACCACTTCATCGTCAAGGTGCCGCTGACGCCCTCTGGCCTGATCGCGGCGCGCCGGCTCGAGGACGAGGGCATCCCGGTCAACTTCACGCTCGGCTTCTCGGCGCGTCAGAACTACCTGATCGCCCGCTTCGCCCGGCCGAGCTGGGTGAACGTCTTCATGGGCCGCCTCGGCGCCTATGCCAAGGACGAGGGGCTCGGCGACGGCGCCTGGGTCGGCGAGCGCGCCACCCTCGCCAGCCAGGCCGCGCTCGACGAGCTGCGCCAGCGGGGCGTGTGCGGCACCCGCCAGATCGGCGCCAGCATGCGCGCCGGCGAGCAGGTGCAGACCCTGGCCGGCCTGGACGTCTTCACCATGCCCTGCGGCGTGGCGGAGGGATTCCTGGCCAGCGAGCCGGCCGCCTCCGAGCTGGCCGACTGCACCGGCGCCGACTACCAGCCGGAATGGACCGAAGGCGTCGACCCGACCGCCGAAGGCACCGAGGAGCTGTGGGCGGTCGACGCCGAGTTCCGCGCCGCTTGCGAAGGCCTGGCCGAGCTCGACCCGACCACCGCGACCGCCGAGCAGATCGTCGACCTACTCCACGACGGCGGCCAAGGCGGGATCTTCCCGCGCCTGGACGAAGCCGAGATGGCCGCGATCGCCGCCGAGGGCAAGCTGCCCAAGCGCGACCGCTGGCAGGCCGACCTGGCCTCCGGTCGCTGCAGCCTGGATGCCCTGTTCAC
>CAZXTO010000387.1:0-3428 GCA_964643675.1 uncultured Planctomycetales bacterium | reverse complement strand
CTCCCGGCCTGCCTCCCGGCCTGCCCCCCGACATGGGCCCCGACATGGGCACCGACATGGGCACCGACATGGGCCGGAAAATGGGCCAGGCAAAGCGCCCCGCGGTTCTCGGTCTGCGGCCGCCTCGGCGCCGCTGAGCGCTGTCGCGCGCTTCGCGCGCGCAGCGCGACCCGCGGCAGCTGCGAAGGCCGCAGACCGAGAACCGCGGGACGCGGTACCTACCCGTCCTTCGATTCGTACTCCGACTTCAATCCAGCCAACACACCGGGATCCGCCAGCGTGGTCGTGTCGCCGATCGCCTTGCCTTCGGCGACGTCGCGCAGGAGGCGGCGCATGATCTTGCCGCTGCGGGTCTTGGGCAGCTCGGGGGTGAAGATCACCTTCTCGGGCCGGGCCAGGCCGCCGATCAGCTTGCCGACGTGGCTGATGATCTCGGCGTTGAGCTCGGCGGTGGGCTCGATGGAGCCGCGCAGGATGACGAAGCCGACCGGGGCCTGGCCCTTGAGCTCGTGGTTGACGCCGATGACGGCGGCCTCGGCGACCGCGCGGTGGTCGACCAGGGCGGACTCGATCTCCATGGTGCTCAGGCGGTGGCCGGAGACGTTCATGACGTCGTCGACGCGGCCGAGGACCCAGAAGTTGCCGTCCTCGTCGCGCTTGGCGCCGTCGCCGGGGAAGTAGGCGTCGTCGAAGCGGGCCCAGTAGGTGCTCTTGTAGCGGGCCTCGTCACCCCAGATGCCGCGCAGCATGCTCGGCCACGGGCGCGTCAGCACCAGGTAGCCGCCGCCGGCGCCCTCGACCTCCTTGCCGTAGTCGTCGTAGAGCTTGGCCTCGACGCCGGGGAAGGCGCGGGTCGCGCTGCCGGGAACCGTGGTCGTGATGCCGGGCAGCGGCGTGATCATGATCCCGCCCGTCTCGGTCTGCCACCAGGTGTCGACGATCGGGCAGCGGCCGCCGCCGATGTGGTGCAGGTACCAGACCCAGGCCTCGGGGTTGATCGGCTCGCCGACGGTGCCGAGCAGCCGCAGGCTCGACAGGTCGTGCTTGGCCGGGTGCTCGTCACCCCACTTCATGAAGGCGCGGATCGCGGTGGGGGCGGTGTAGAAGACGGTGACGCCGTACTTGGCGACGAGCTCCCAGAAGCGATCGGGACCGGGGTGGTTCGGCGCGCCCTCGTACATGACCTGGGTCACGCCGTTCGCCATCGGCCCGAAGACGATGTAGCTGTGGCCGGTGATCCAGCCGATGTCGGCCGTGCACCAGTAGACGTCGCTCTCCGGCTTCAGGTCGAAGACCAGGTTCGAGGTGGCGTAGGCGCCGGTCAGGTAGCCGCCGTGGGTGTGGTAGATGCCCTTCGGCTTGCCGGTGGTGCCGCTGGTGTAGAGGATGAACAGGACGTCCTCGGCGTCCATCGACACCGGCGCGCACTCGGCCGGCTGCGGATCCACCACCTCGCTCCACTCGACGTCCTTCGGCCCGCCGGCGCTGGCGGTCTCGACGCCCTGGCCGCGGCGCCAGACCAACACGTGCTCGACCGAAGCGCAGCCCTTCACGCCTTCGTCGACCACCGCCTTGAGATCCAGCAGCTTGCCGCGGCGCCAGGTGCCGTCGGCGGTCACCACCACCTTGGCCTCCTGGTCCTGCACCCGGTCGCGCAGCGACACGGCGCTGAAGCCGGCGAAGACCACCGAGAAGATCGCGCCGATGCGCGCGCAGGCGAGCACGGTCATGGCCAGCTCGGGCACCATCGGCATGTAGAGCGTCACCCGGTCGCCCTTCTCGACCCCGAGCGCCTTCAGGCCGTTCGCCACCTTGCACACGCCCGCCAGCATGTCGGCGTAAGTCAGGGTCTGGGTGTCGCCCGGCTCGCCCTCGAAGTGAAAGGCCACCCGGTCGCCGTGCCCGGCGGCCACGTGCCGGTCCAGGCACTGCGCGCTGGCGTTCAGCTTGCCACCGGTGAACCACTTGGCGTTCGGCGCGTCCCACTCGAGTACCCGGTCCCACTTCCGGTCCCAGTCCAGCTTCTCGGCCCATCCGGCCCACCAGCCTTCCCAGTCGGCGTCGGCCTTGGCGTAGACCTCGGGGTCGTTGCAGTTGGCCTGGGCCACGAACTCCGGCGGCGGGGCGAAGCTGCGGTGCTCTTCCAGGAGGGTGTCGATGGTCTTGACGTTCTCGTCGCTCATTTCGTTTCGGGGCCGGCGCAGACTCCGCGCTTGGAGCCGAGCACGAATTCCGCGAGCTCGCGGACGCTGGGGTGAGGGGAATCTTGGAGGGATTCGGCCACCGCATGGGAGGATTCGCCCTCGGCGAACATGCGGTGGAGCGATCGGCGCAGGGCGTCGCGCTCCTCGGGCGCGAAGCCGGCGCGGCGCAGGCCGATGGTGTTGGGGCTGCGCCAGCGGATCGGGTAGCTGCCGGCGCAGATCGAGAAGGGCGGCACGTCCTTGGTGGCCATCGAGCCGCCGCCGAGCATCGCCAGTCGCCCGATCTTGCCGAATTGGTGGACCGCCGAGTGGGCCACCAGGATGGCGCCCTCGCCCACCTCGGCGTGCCCGGCCAGGCAGGCGCCGTTGACCAAGGTGGCGCCGTCGCCGAGCCGCGCGTTGTGGCCGACGTGGCTGCTGGCCATCATCATCACGCCGTCGCCGATCACGGTCTCGCCCTCGCCCACGGCCCGATGGACGGTGACGTGCTCGTGCAGGCTGCAATCCGAACCGACCCGGACCAGGCTGCGCTCGCCCCCGTATTTGACGTCCTGGGGCTCGCCGCCGAGCACCGAACCGCTCCGGATCACGGTCCGGGGGCCGATTTCGACCCTCCCGAGCAGGTGCACGCCGGCCACCAGACGGACCCCTTCGCCGACCACCGCGCCGGGCTCGATCACGCAGTAGGGCCCGATCTCGGCCCCTGCGCCGATCTCGGCGCCCGGGTGGACCACCGCGGTCGGGTGGATGGCAGGGGCGGCAGCGGCGTCGTTCACGGCGCCCAAGTCTAGAAAGGTGGGGGGGAAGGGTGAAAAAGTCCCCTTTGCGCCGTAGCTTATTCCGTAGGCCTTCGGACCCCCGATACCTCCGGTTCTTGCCACGGAGTTCCCCCTTGAGCAACCGGCTGCTCGCCCTTCTTCTCGCGCTCGCCAGCGCTCCCCCCGTCCTCGCCGCCACGCCCCAACAGGCGGTCCTGCTCCAGGCTGATGAAGCCTGGCTCGGCAGCGGTGAGCGGATTTCCCCCGCCTTCGTCCTGATCCAGGACGGCGAGATCCAGTCGATCTCGTCCCGGCAACCCATGTCCCGGGCCAAGAAGCTCGAGCTGCGCGGCACCCTGGCGGTGGGCGTGGTCGACGCCTGGGGCGGGCCCCTGCCCGCCGACCTGCTGGGCAGCAACCACCGGCCGGGCGGCCTCGAGGTCTCGACCTCCTTGCCGACCGACCT
>CAZXTO010000386.1:0-3483 GCA_964643675.1 uncultured Planctomycetales bacterium | reverse complement strand
GGTGAGCGCTTCGCGGCCGTCTCCCGTCGCGTGCACCTGGTAGCCACGGTCGCACAGGAGCCCCACGACCAGCTCGCGAACCGCCGCTTCGTCCTCCGCCAGCAGGATCGTCTCCGCGCCGCCCACGACGGGCCCGGCCGCCACGGCCGGGCCCGTTTTCGCTCCGGGAAGGGGCCGCAAAGCGCCGAAAAAGAGGCTCAAGCCCCCCGTCGCGGCGCGCGACTCGGACGCGCCGCCCCGACTTGAGGGATTTCCCCCCTCTGCGGGGAATTGCTATTCCGAGATCCTGGCGCGAAGCGTCCCCAGGCCGGGTAATCCTTAAGAAGCGCCGGGAACCGGGCCGATGAGGGCGTGGAGCCTCTGCTCCGCCTTCCGTCATGATGCATTCCCGGACCGACCGCTCGGGCTTCACCCTGCTCGAAGTCCTGATCACCGTCGCCATCCTGCTGGTGCTCGCCGGCATGGCCGTCCCGGCCTTCCAGGACACCGTGGACGACGCCCGCGCCACCTCCACCCGGCAGGAGCTGCAGCGCGTCCGCACGGCGATCGACTACTACGCCTTCCAGCACCAGGAGCAGCTGCCGGGCTGGAACGGCGCCAGCTGGGACGAGGCCACCCTGCGCAACCAGCTGCTGATGGCCTCGGACCTGAACGGCGCGACCGCCGCGCCCGGGACCTCCGGCTACGCCTACGGCCCCTACCTGACCGAGGGCATGCCGGCCAACCCCTACAACGACCTCGAGACCGTGCTGGTGATCGCGCCCGGCGGCAGCTTCAGCGCCGCCAACGACGCCACCGGCTGGGTCTACTTCGCCGCCGACGGAAGCCTGCGCGCGAACTCCTCCAGCACCACGCCGGAGGGCGACCCGGTATTCGGCCTGTGAAAGACCCCTTCCAGAAGCGTCCGACCGCGGCCTTCGTGGCCGCCTTGGGCTTCGTCCTGTTCTGCCTGCTGGCCAGCTCCGCCCTGGAAGACCCGCCCGTGACCTCCCGCACCGCGACCACTGAAGAATGGCGTTGAACCTCCCGAAGCACACCCCAATCGCGCTCCACTTCGGCGCGCTGGAGACCCGCCTGTTGCAGCTCCAGGGCAGCGCCAACGGCTGGAGCGTGCGCGCCTGCGCCTGCTATCCGGCCCAGGGCTCGAACCGCCACACGCTGGCCGCCGAGCAGGCCGCGGCGGAGCTCAAGTCGCGCCGCTGGCGCGGCAAGGACGCCGTGCTCGGCATCGGCAGCGACGCGGTCGACGTCAGCCTGGTGCCGGTCGACAACGGCGACGCCGAGCGCCAGGAGCAGATGCTCCAACAGGCCGCCCTGGCGGCGGTCGAGGACCCCGAGGGGGTCAGCTACCGCTGGCTGCAGCTCAGCAACGCCCCGTCCCAACACCGCGAGGAGCTGCTGCTGCTCACGGTCGGAGGGTCGGAGATCCGCCGCACCACCAACGCGGTGGATTCGCTCGGGCTGCGGCCAGTGAGCATGGAGATGAACGTGTTCGGCCTGTCGCGCGCGCTGCTGGCGATGCGCGACCAGGACAGCCGACCGTGGGGCTTCCTCCACCTCGGCTTCGACCGCTCGGTCTTCGGCATCCTGCACCAGGGCGAGGTGCGCTTCCTGAAGCCGATGCAGCTCGACGGCCGCAACCTGCTCGGCGCCCTGCAGCGCGCGGCGGAGGACATCGCCAGCGGCCGCAGCAGCCAGGACGACCCCGCCCTCGACCTGCTCACCGGCGCCGCCTTCGGCGACCTCGCCGGCGAGCGGCTGGCGCCGCGGCCGATCGCGGCGACCGAGGTCGAGCTGGAGGCCGACTCGCTGGCCGACCTGCACCGCCTCGACCTCGAGCACGCGGTCGAGCTGCTGGAGGCGGTCAAGCGCGAGGGCCAGGAGCTGGCCGACGAGGTGCGCGCCTGTCTGCGCCACTTCTACTCGCGCCACAAGGGCACCGAGCTGCGCGGCATCTCGCTGTCCGGCTTCGGCGCCTCCCTGCCGGAGGTGGAAGCGGCTCTGCACCAGAGCCTCGACACCCTGGTGACGCCGGCTCGCCCCTTCAGCGAACTCGGCATCCAAGCGCCGGCCGAGGTGCTGGACGAGGAACACCTGTGGGCGCCCGCGCTGGGCCTGGCCATGCGGGGATTCTGATGAGGACCGCCGACTTCCTGCCCGAATCGGCCTTCCAAGGCCACCTCGACCGCCGCAAGACACCGCTGCGGCTGATCCTGCTCGGCGCGCTGGGCATGCTCAGCGTGCTGGTCTCCGGCGCCTTCGCCTTCGAGGCGATCCGCGTCGAGCGGCAGGCCACCGCCGCCGAGCAGCCCGACGCCGCCGCCAGCGAGGCCCGCGCCGACCTGCAGCGCGTCTATCAGGAGATGAACGGCTACGCGGTCCAGCTGGACCCGCTGGCCGAGCACCTCCAGCGCCCCACCGTCGGCTGGATCCTGCGCGACGTCGCCGGCCAAGTCGGCGAGGGGGTCCAGCTCGAGGAGATCAGCTGGAACTTCGAGTTCGGCGTGCCGGGCGCCAAGAAGGGCGGCGACCGCGACGAGGTCGGCCTGACCCTGGTCGCCACGGTGGTCGGCAAGCAGGCGCTGCTCGACCTGGACGACCGGCTGGTGGAGTTCACCGGCTTCCCGGACGTGCTGCCGCGCCGCCAGGAGGTGGTGCGCGGGCGCGAGGACGCGATCCGCTTCGAGCTGAGCCTCTCCGAGACCCTCGGAGCCCGCAAGGCGATGCCGGGAGGCAAGAGATGAGTCTGCGCAAGCTGCTGTTCCTGGCCGGCCTCGTGGCCATCCCCGCCGCCTTCTGGGCCGGCTCCGTCGAGGGCTCGCTGGAGCGCCGCGCCGCCGCGCGCCAGCGCCTCGAGAACGTCGACTCGGTGGTGGTCCAGAACCGCCGCGCGATCGGCGAGCGCGACCAGCTGCTGGAGGGCTGGCAGGCCTTCAAGCCGGTCGCCGAGGAGAAGCTCGACAACCTCGACTACTCGCTCAACCCGCTGCTGATCCAGAGCCACGTGGTCGACGTCGCCGAGCGCATCGGCCTGCGCGTGGACATCCGCCAGGAGGACCTCGGCCAGGGCGACCGCCCGCCGAGCTGGTTCTTCAGCGGCAGCGCCGACTACCGCAAGGCGGTGGAGTTCATCCTCGAGCTCGAGAACGGCGCCCTGCGGGTGCGCTTCGAGCGCGTCGAGTTCACCCTGCCTGAGGAGGAGAGGGAGCGCCGCCAGGGCACGGTCCGCTTCTTCGCGATCATGAACATTCCGACCCTGCCCGACCCCGAGCCTCAGCCCCCCACCAAGGAGCAGACGTGATGGAGAAGGAGAAGCAGGATCTGAAGGCACAGCTCAAGGCCAAGCCGGGCAAGACCGCCATGCTGGGCCTGTTGATGGCCGGCGCCCTGTGGTCCTGGACTGGACTCGTGATGGGCGGCGACGACCAGGACCAGGCCGCGGCGACCCCGCCGCCGCCCCCGGTGCCGGCGCAGACCGCCCCG
>CAZXTO010000385.1:0-3484 GCA_964643675.1 uncultured Planctomycetales bacterium | reverse complement strand
CGGCACCGCCAGGCGGCCGGCCTCGGGCAGCTCGTCGAGGCTGCGCAGGCCGAACTTGTCCAGGAACTCGCGGGTGGTGCCGTACAGGAAGGGCCGACCGGGCAGGTCCGCGCGCCCCAGGATCCGGGCCAGCCGCAGATCGAGCAGGTGCCGCAGGTGCGGACCGCTCTTGACCCCGCGGATGGCGTCGATGTCGGCCTTCAGCACCGGCTGGCGGTAGGCGACCAGGGCCAGGACCTCGAGCGCGGCCGGGCCGAGCCGGTCCTGGTGGACCTTCTTGCGCACCGAGGCCAGGTCCTCAGCCACGTCCTCGGTGGTCAGCAGGCGCCAGGCCTTGCCGACCTGGTGCAGGGCCAGCGGCAGCTCGCGCTGCTCCATCCAGGCCCGCAGCGCTTCGAGGTATTGGCGCGGGCTGTGACGCTCGCCCTCGGGCTCTCCCTCCTCGTCCTCCGGCTGCGGCGGGTGCAGCACCTCGCGCACCCGGTCGAGGGTGACCGGCTCCGGCGAGGAGAACAACAGCGCGAAGAGCACGCGCAGCTCCTCGTCGGGGATCGCGGGGTCAGGGCCGTTCGAGGGGGACAAAGGCGGGATTCGGGGCTTGAATGGCCGGCAGGGCTTCGCGGGCAGTATAGCGACGGAGCATCTCCTCATACCAAGCCCGCGCCTCCAGCGGATCGACCGGCGAGGCCTCGAGCCCTTCGAGCAGCACCGCGCGGGGCGGCGGCGTCGACGCCGCCGGCAGCCGCTCGGCCAGGCGGGCGACGAACCAGGCTCGGTCGCCGGGCAGCTGCAGCGGCCCGAGCACCTCGCCGGGCTCGGTCTGCCGCAGCGCGGCGCCGAGCGGGTCCGGCAGATAAGCCGGCAGCAGGCGCTCGCCGAGGCCGTCGGCGCCGGGGTCGAGGGACTCGGCGATCAGCGCCCGGGGGTCGGCTCCCTGGCGCAGCTTGCCGGCCCAGGCCTCGGCCTGTTCGAGGTCGCGGCTGACCAGCAGGTGCAGGCGGACCCGGCCGACCGTGGCGGCGTCGGCGCGCAGCACCAGCTGGTAGCGCAGGTTCTCGGCCAGGTGGCGACGGATCACCCCGCGCACCTCGGCGCCGCTGCGCCCGTAGCGTTCGCGCGCCCAGTCCTCGAAGCTGCCGCCCTCGGGCAGGCCGCCAGCGATCCCGGCCAGCGCCAGCTCGAGCGCCTGCTCGACCTGCTCTGCGGGCGGCTCGAGGCCGAGGCGGTCGCCCTCCAGCCGCGCCAGCTCGGCCCGCATCAGGCTGCGCCCGAGGGCGCGGGCCTCGTCCGGGAACAGGAAGGCGGCCTCGGCGGCGAAGGCCCGGGCGTCGAGGCCGCGGCCGTCGGCCTGCAGGGTCGGCAGCGCCGAGGCTCCTGCCCCACCCGACCAGCCCGCACCAGCTCCCGCGCAACTGTCGGGACCGGCGCAGGAGCAGGCCAGCGCCGCGCTCAGCAGCCAGAGGCGCGCGCGCCCGCTCAACGGAAGGTGATGGCCCGCTGGACCTGGATCTTCTGGCAGGTCGGGCAGGGGTAACGCCGCTGCCGGCTGCCCTGGCTGCCGAGGTCGATCGAGGTCAGGTGGCCCTGGCCGCCGCAGGTGCCGCAGTAGCTGAAGCTGACGTGGGTGATCTCGTAGTCGCCCGAGTTCTCGGCGTAGTAGGCCAGCAGGAACTGGTAGCGCTGGCTGGCCTTGGCCCGCCGCCACCAGTCCTCGGGGGTGACGTCCTCGTCGCCGGAGGCCCGCCGGCGCTGCCGCTCCAGGTTGTCCAGGTAGCGCTTGGTGCGCTCCTCGATCTCGCGTTGGGCGGCGGTCTTGCCGCTCTCGGCTTCATCCTCCTCCTCGACCAGGCCGGCGCGCGCCTTCTCCTCGCCCAGGATCCAGGTGCCGTTGCCGTAGGTGGCCTGGTGCCGCTTCGAACCGTGGTCGACCCGCGCCTGCCACAGGGCCTCGATCTCGGACGCGTCCACCTCACCGGCCATCGGCACCAGCTCCTCGGCCATGCGCTCGCGCATGCGCTGCGGCAGCTCCTCGGTGGCCCAGTCCAACAGCTCGTCGACGGCGGCGTCGCGGTCCAAGGCCACGCCCCGGATCTCGACCGAGGCCACGGTGTACCAGCGCCGCGCCAGGAAGCGCTCCATGCCGGCCCGGCGGCGGTCGTCGAAGCGGTCCAGCAGGTCCAGGTACTCGCCCTTCAGCTCGCTGTTGGGGTAGCTGGAGCCGAACTCGTCGAGCAGCTCCCGAGCCTCGACGAAGCGCTCGCGGTTCATCGCCTGCCGCACCTTCTCCAGCAGCTCGGCCTGGTCCTTGTTCTTGAGCGAGAGCTGGACCGAGTTCCGGGCCGGCTCCAGGCGCTTGAGCAGCGAGTCGTCGCCCTCGGCCTCGGCCAGCACCTGGGCCAGGTCGAGCTGCTCCAGGGCCCGCTCGAGCGCGAACACGCTCTGCAGCTGCAGCGCGAACTCGTAGTGGGCGATGCCGCTGCCCGCCTCGAGCTCGAGCACCTTCTCGAGGTAGAACTGCTCCGGAGTCAGCACCTCGGGCGCCGGCACCCGGATCTTCTCCGGCGGCGCCGCCAGGCGCGCGCGCGGGATCAGGCTGACCGTGTTGTGGGTGCGCAGCTCGATGTTCTCGGTGTCGCTGCGCAGGACCCGGCCGGTCAGGACCTGGCCGTTGACCAGGAGCAGCCGGTCGGCCTCGACCTCGGGCACGCTGGTCTCGATCTTGTAGCCCAGGCCGGCGCGCAGCTGGTCGGCCTCGCCGGGGAACAGATCGCTCCAGGCGAAGCGGTAGCGGGCGCCGTCCAGGCTGCGGGTCACCGACAGCCCCTCGAAGTCGTGGTCGTCGAGGGTGCACAACAGCACGCGGCCGTCGCGCATCTTCAGGATCAGGTCCTCGCTGTCCTGGGCGGGCGCCTGGGGCAGCAGGAAGGTCAGGCAGAGCAGGGCGGAGATCATCAGGAATCCTCCAGGAGCAGGCGGCGCTCCAAGGGCACGGCGCGCGGCAGCAGGAAGGCCTGCGTCACCACCGGGCGGTCCGGGCTGCGACGCCACACGCTCAGGATGGCGCGCCGCAGCTCGGGGTTTGCGCCTTCTTCGAGGCGCAGGTCGTAGGAGTAGTCGGGCGCGCCGGGGACCGGCTCGCCCTCGTAGGCGCGGGCGCGCAGCACCGAGCCGTCGTCCTCGAGCAGCCAGGCATCGGCCACCAGTTGCTCGACCAGCTCGTTGAGGTGCGGCGCCAGCTCGGCGTGGGTACGGGCGCGCTGCTCCTGGTCGCCGCCGAAGTGGAACAGGCCGAGCAGGGCGGTGATGCCGAACAGGAAGATGCTCATGGCGACGAGCACCTCGATCAGGGTCATGCCGGCCCGGCGCATCACGGCAGCACCCTCCGGCCGCCGGCGGGCAACGACAGGCTGGCGCCGGCGCCCTCGGCCAGCAGCACCGCCGCGCCGCGGTCGACGAGGGCCCGGGCGTTGGCCGTCTGGTGATC
>CAZXTO010000384.1:0-3495 GCA_964643675.1 uncultured Planctomycetales bacterium | reverse complement strand
CCTCCAGCGCGGCGAGCAGGGCGGCCCGGCCGTCGGCGCCGGCGCTGCCCAGGGAGCGGGCGGCGGCGACCCGCACCGGCAGGCGCTCGTCGCCGAGGGCCTGGGCGGAGACCTCGGGGCCGAAGGCCCTCATCCCCCGCTGCAGCAGCTCCGAGCGCAGCGGCTCGGACATGCCCACCAGGGTCTCGATGAAGTTCGGCGCCAGCTCGTCCGCCGGCCGGCGGAGGGCGGCGTCGAGCAAGGCGCGGGCCAGCTCCGGCCGGGAAGAGTGTTCGGGCACCAGGGCCAGGAAGCTCATCGCCAGGGTGCTGTCCCAGGACTCGTCCAGGCCCGGGTCGGCCTCGAGGTAGACGCACCAGTCGGCCAGCACCTCCGGCGGCAAGGAGGCCAGGCGCTCGCGGCTGAGGTCGAGGTCGAAGAGGCGGCGGCCGGCGGGGTCGGCCACGTCCCAGCGGCCCAGCCGCTCGAGGATGAAGGCGCGGCGGCCGGCGTCGGGAGCCAGCGCCTGCCAGGCGAGCGCCTCGTAGAGGGCGTCGAGGTCGCGCAGCAGGCCGGGCAGCCAGTCGGCGGCGGACTCGCCGCGGAAGGTCAGCGGCTTGCGTTGCAGGCCGACCTCGATCTCGACCTTGGCCCGCAGCTCCTGGGTCGGGCCGCCGTAGATGCCGGGCAGGACCCGGACGTCGAGCAGGTGGGCGGTCTCGATGCGCTCGAGCAGCTGCACCATGCCGATCTCGCCCAGGTAGCGGACCTCGGCTGCGGCGTGGCCGGTGTCGGCGCCGGCCAGGCAGCGGTAGCTGCCGTCGGCCTGCTGCCAGGCCACGCTGAGCCGCGGCAGGTCGGTGTCCACCACCCGCAGCTGACCGCGTACGGCGCGGAAGCCGCGCTGGCTCTCGGCGAACCAAGCCAGCCAGGCGCCGCGCTCGAGGTGGCTGAAGTCCTCGGCCGTGATCCGGATCAGGCTGCGCTCCCCGACCTCGGAGAAGCGGGCGTACTGCGGGTAGAAGCTGAGGCCGCCGACCGACTTGACCAGGGCGTGCAGGATCTCGTCCTCGAAGTCGCGCAGCGAGCTGAGGTCGGTGGAGCGGAACAGGTACTCGGCCAGGCAGGCCGCGGCCGCGCCGCTCAGGAACAGGTCAGCCTCGCGCAGGGCGTCGCGCAGCAGCGGCAGCAAGGCCTCGTCCACCAACAGCTCCCCTCGCATCTCCTGCTGCTGCAGCAGGCCGTAGAGCAGGTAGGCCAGCTTCAAGCCCGGCTCGCAGGCTTCGATGTCCTGCCGCAGCAGGGCCTGGGCCTCGGCTTCGGCGTCGCCGGCGAGGGTGTCCGCGACCTCGAAGGCGACCGGCACGGAGGGATCGAGCAGGGCGCCGAGCAGGGCCTGGCGCACCTCGGGCTGGGCGTGGAAGTTGCGCAGCAGGCGGGCCGAGCGCAGGCGGGCGTCGTGGTCGCGGCCGAAGCGCAGGCCCTGCAGGAGCGGGGCGACGTAGCTCTCGTGGGCGAGGCGGTCGAGGCGCGCCTCGGCGGCGGCGCGCACGCCGCGCTTCGGGTGGTCGAGCAACCGCAGGGCGCGCGCCGGCAACCAGCCGCCGTTCAGCCGCAAGGCCACCTCCAGGCAAGCGGTCGCGACCGGCACCGAGCCGACCCCGGCGGCGGTGCTGACCAGGGCGCCGGCATCCTCGGCTTCGCCGACGAATTCCAGCAGCTCGGCGGCGAGCTGCACCGAGGGCGCGTCGATCGCGCTGAGCGCGTGCAGGGCGACCGCGCGCGGCCCGTCCAGGCCGAAGGTCCGCAGCCGGCTCAGGTAGCGGCGGCGGAGCTCGTCGGTGTGGTCGGCCTCGAGCTCGAACTCCCGCATCACCTGCACCACCCGCGGGTCCAGGGTGGCGGCCGCGGGCAGGTCCCAGTGGCTGGGAGCGGCCGGCTCGACCAGCTCGGTCTCGGCCTCGGCCTCGGCGCCGCCCTCCTCCTCCTGCTGTTCGGCCGGAGGGGGCTGCGTCCGCGGCTTCGGGAAGTCGAGCTTCTGCGGCGCGGGGGCCGGCGAGAAGGCGAGCAGAAGGGGGGCGAGCAGGGCGGGAAGGGGCAAATCGGGACCTGGGCCGGAACGGCGGAAGGGCAATTCTAGCGGGTGGCCGCTCGAAGGGGGTCGGCCCTCCTAGTCGGCCGCCAGGAGCCAGGAACGGACTTTCGGATCGGGCAGGGCGGCCACCAGATCGGCGTCGCGGGCCGGATCGAAGACCTGGAAGTCGCTGCGGCCGTGCTGGCGCAGTCCGCGCAGCGCCCCGGGCCCGCGCGCGGCGAGGTCGGCGGCGGCGATGGCGAAGCCGTCGGGGTGCTCGACCAGGGCCTGCAGGCGCTCGTGGGCCTCCGGCTCGGCGAACAGGAGGCACTCTGCATCGCCCGCTTCCGGACCGCGCGCCAGCCGGCCGCGCAGCTGGTGCAGGCTGGCCAGGCCGAGGCGGTGGGCCTCCAGCACCGCCATCAGCGGCACCCCGGGCACGTCCAGGCCGACCTCCACCACGGTGGTGCCGAGCAGCACCGGCAGCTCGCCGGCGGCGAAGCGCCCTACCGTCTCGGCCACCTCGGCGCCGGGCAGGCGGCCGTGGACCACCCCGAGCGGGAGGCCGCGCCAAGGACCCTCCGCCAACTGGCGCGCCCGCTCGATCAGGCCGCCGGACCCGTCGATGCGCGGCGCCACCACGAACAGGCGCTGGCCAGCCTCGAGCGCGGGCCGCAGGGCCGCGGCCCGCGCCGGCCAATCCTCCATCGAGGCCAGGCGGGTGGTGATCCGGCCGCCGGTGCCGGGCCGGCTGCGCAGCACGCAGGGTTCGAGGGCGCCGTAGCGGGCCCAGGCCAAGGTGCGCGGGATCGGGGTCGCGGTCATCGTCAGCACGTGCGGGCGCTCCCCCTTCGCCAGCAGGGCCGCCTTCTGGCGCACGCCGAAGCGGTGCTGCTCGTCGAAGACCACGAAGCCGAGCTGCCGGAAGCCGACCTCGGCGCCGAACAGGGCGTGGGTACCGATCGCGATCGCGGCCCGCCCGGACTCCAGCGCGGCGCGGTTGGCGCGGCGCTCGGCCGCCCCGTCGTCGCCGAAGAAGGAGGCCACCTCGATCTGGGCGCCGTCCAACCAGCGACGGAAGGTGGCGAGGTGCTGGCGGGCCAGGATCTCGGTCGGCGCCAGCAGCGCCGTCTGCAAGCCCTCGGCGGCGAAGGCGAGGGCCATGGCGAAGGCCACCGCGGTCTTGCCGCTGCCGACCTCGCCGTGCAGCAGCCGGGCCAGGCGGCCGCCGCCGGCCAGCTCCTGGCGGAGTTCGGCCAGCACCTGTTCCTGCTCGGAGCTCAGCGGAAAAGGCAGACGGGCCGCGATGCGCTGCCACACTCCCTCCTGCAGGGCCCGCCGCGGCGGCCGGCCGGCGGCCGCCTGCTGCTGACGCAGGCGCCGCTGCTCGATGCGCAGCACCTCGCCCCGGTAGGGGCGCCCGCGGCGCGACTCGGCGTCGA
>CAZXTO010000383.1:0-3507 GCA_964643675.1 uncultured Planctomycetales bacterium | reverse complement strand
CTCGGGGGAAGCCTCGCCGTCGGGGATCGGATCGGCACCTGGTTGGCGACGCCGTACCGCATCCCGACGCCCTCCCCGGTTGCGCCGCGCTTTTGCTTACTCCGCCGCTTCGGCCAGGTGCGGATCGGGTCCCCGACGTCGCGGCTTCCCCCGAGGCCCTGCGGAGACCCACCGGATCCCCCCCCGGAAAAACCCTGCCAATGCCCTCCCAGGGCTTAATAATGCGGCGTCATGGCGAAGACACTGACGGCGGAGGAACGCAAGTGGCTCGAGGGCCGCATCTATGAGGCCGAGGAGGCCGTGGGCAAGATTCCGTCCGGACGACGGATCTTCCTCGGTTCGGGGGCGGCCTCGCCGCTCAAGCTGCTCCAGGCGCTGGCGCGGCCGGACGTCGGGCCGGACGACGCCGAGACGGTGGGCATCCTCACCCTCGGCGAGCACCCGCTGGCCGACCCGGCGCTGAGGGACCGCTTCCGCCACAACGCGCTGTTCATCGGGCCGAACATGCGCGCGGCGGTGCAGGACGGCCGGGCCGACTACACCCCGATCCACCTGCACGAGATCCCGGACCTGTTCCGGCCCGGCGGCAACCTGCCGATCGACGTCGCTCTGATCTCGGTCAGCCCGCCGGACAAGGCCGGCTTCGTCAGCCTGGGCGTGTCGGTCGACGTGGTGCGGGCCGCGGTCGACCACGCCGGCATGGTGATCGCCGAGGTCAACCCGAACATGCCGCGCACCCACGGCGACAGCTTCGTGCCGGTCGAGCGCATCGACGCCTTCGTCATCACCGAGACGCCGATCCCCGAGCTGTCCTCGCCGCCGCCGGGGCCGGTCGAGCACCGCATCGGCGCCCTGGTCGCCGACCTGGTCGAGGACGGCGACACCCTGCAGCTCGGCATCGGCAAGATCCCGGACGCGGTGCTGGCCGCGCTGAGCGACAAGAAGGACCTCGGGGTCCACACCGAGATGCTGTCGGACGGCGTCGCCGGGCTGGCGATGAAGGGCAACGTCAACGGCCGCCAGAAGACCCTGCACCGGCGCAAGATCGTCGCCAGCTTCGCGATGGGATCGAAGGCGCTGTACGACTTCATCGACGACAACCCGGAGTGCGAGTTCCGGGGATGCGACTACGTCAACGACCCGGTGGTGATCGCCCAGAACCGGCGCCTGGTGGCCGTGAACAGCGCGCTGCAGGTCGACCTGACCGGTCAGGTCTGCTCCGACTCGCAGGGCACGCGCTTCTACTCCGGGGTCGGCGGCCAGGTCGACTTCATCCGCGGCGCCGCCATGTGCAAGGGCGGCAAGCCGATCATCGCCATGCCGTCGACCGCCAAGGGCGGCACGGTGTCGCGGGTGGTGGCGACCCTGGCGGAAGGTGCCGGGGTGGTGACCAGCCGCGCCGACGTGCACTACGTGATCACCGAGTACGGGGTGGCCTACCTGCACGGCCGCACGGTGCGCGAGCGGGCGCTGGAGCTGATCCACGTCGCCCACCCGAAGTTCCGCGCCGAGCTGCTCGAGTCGATCCAGGACCGCGCCTACCTCTACCAGGACCAGCCGCGCACCCCGCTGCTGGCCGAATACCCGGAGCAGCGCGAGAGCGTGCTCAAGCTGCACGACGGCACCAAGCTGCGCCTGCGGCCGCTGCGCGCCACCGACGAGGAGCTGCTGCGCGACATGTTCCGCCGCTGCTCCGAGGAGACGGTGCACCGCCGCTTCCTGTCCGCGGTGCGCTCGATCGGTCACGCCGACCTGCGCGACTTCCTCGACCTGGATTACCGCAACCGCTACGCCCACGTGGCCATGCACGGCCCTCCCGGCCACGGCAAGATGATCGGCCTGGCGCAGTACAGCTTCGATCCGCAGTCCGGCCTGGCCGACGTGGCCTTCACCGTCGAGGACGACTGGCAGCACCGCGGCATCGGCACCTCGCTGCTGCAGGCGCTGCTCGAGGTGGCCAAGGAGAACATCGCCGAGGGCGTGACCGCGCACGTGCAGGTCGAGAACTCGCCGATGCTCAAGGTCTTCCACCGCTGCGGCTTCCCGGTCGAGACCAAGCTCGAGGAAGGGCAGTACTCGCTCAAGATCCGCTTCGGCGACCCGGTGGCGGCGGAGTAGGCGCGCCGTTCGCGGCGGGTCGCCCCGTTCGGCCTGCTAGGCTGACGCGGGCGGCCGCCCGGTCGTCCGCGCTCGCATGCACGCCCTGCTGTTCGGTTTCTTCGGCCGCGTCGCCGACCTCTTCTACCGCTGGGAGCTGCTCGGCGGAGAGGTGCCGGCCGACGGGCCGCTGATCCTGGTCGCGAACCACCCCAATGGCCTGGTCGACCCGGTGATGGTCGACCGCGTGGCGGGGCGGCGCTTCCGCATGCTGGCCAAGGCGCCGATCTTCTCGCTCCCGGTGCTGGGCTGGATGGCGCGGTCGGTCGGCGCCATCCCGGTCTACCGCAAGGTGGACGGCGCCGACACGGCGCAGAACCAGGCCGTCTTCGCCGCGGTGCACCAGGCGCTCGCCGGCGGCGACGTGATCTTCCTGTTCCCGGAAGGGGTCAGCCACAACGAGCCGGAGCTGCAGCCGCTCAAGACCGGCGCGGCGCGCATGGCGCTCGGGGCCGAGGCCGCGCATCGCTGGGGCTTGGGTGTGAGGGTGGTGCCGGTGGGCATCACCTATCGCGACAAGACCCGCTTCGGTTCGGCGGCGGCGCTGGAGATCGGGGCGCCGATCGCCGCCGCCGACTTCGCCGAGGCGCACCAGGCCGACGAGTGGGGCGCGGTCGAGGCCCTGACCGCCGAGATCGAGCAGGGGATGCGCCGGCTGACCATCAACCTCGAGGACTGGGAGGACCTGCCGCTGGTGCGGCTGGCCGAGAAGATCCTCGGCGAGCGCGAGGCGCACGTGGTCAAGCGGCTGCGCGCGATGGCCTCCACCGGGCGCCAGCGGGAGCGGCAGGACCCCGCCGCGGTCGACGAACTGCGCCGTCGGCTGGCCCGCTTCCAGCTCCAGCTCGACCAGCTCGGCCTGGAGGTCAACCACCTCGACGCGCGTTACTCCGCCGCCGGCGTGGCCCGGTTCATCCTCCGCAACCTGCTCGCCACCCTGATCGGCCTGCCGATCGCGCTCCTGTCCGGCCTGCTCTACCTGCCGCCGCAGCTCATCGTGCGCTGGGCCGGCGGCCGCTACGCCGAATCCGAGGACGTGCTGGTGACGGTGAAGATGCTCGCGGCCGTGATCTTCTTCCCCATCTGGCACGCGGCCTTGGTGGCGGCCACCTGGCACTTCGCCAACGGCTGGGCCGCCCTCGCCGCGGCCCTCTTGCTGCCGCCCGCCTATCTCTACTGCCGCTACTTCTGGCGTCACCGCCGCCGGGCCTGGCGCGACGCCCAGGTCTTCTTCAACCTCCCCTTCCAGACCCGCCTGCGCGAGCAGCTGCGCCAGGAGCGCGCCGAGCTCCGCAGCCGGCTGTAATTCGGGGTCAGACATCTCTTTTCTTGGTGGCCGGCCCGGGGGCG